>WTAG01000539.1 GCA_013139755.1 Methylomarinum sp.
ATTATTAAATATAAAGCCGTTTTTACCGTGATTAATGAGGGATGTATATCCTCCTCTATTCTCACAAACCACAGGTATTCCGCAGGCCATCGCTTCAGTTACAACTCTGCCATGTGCTTCGGTAAACCCTGGTGATGTTCTGTATAAAAAACAATCAAGTCCTTGAAGAAAATTAGCAACAGGCTGGCTTTCTACGGGGAGTAACGCTATGTTCTTATGAGTTATTTTGTTATTTAAACAAGTCCCCCCCATTAATTTTATTAAATAGCCTTCTTTAGCCAGCTCCTCATAAAGAGAGATATTTTCAAGGTGGTGTTTAGAGAGTGTGTCTCGGCTATGGCGCCCTATTGTAAATGTATCTAAAGTACTAGCGGCGCTATTATGAGTGGTGGGTTTGAAGTTCTCCATATCTATAGGTGATGGTTCAACGACTCCAGGCATATTAGCTGATTGTTTTATCAATTCAGAGCAGTACACCATTTCAATCTTCTTTTTGTTAGTCAGTCGTTTTAGTTTTTCAGCTAAATGGTCGGGAGTAAATGTATTGTATTGAAGAATGATTCTATTAGGGTAAGTGAAATGTATCCACCTGCCAATATGGTAGTAAACGCCAAAAAAAACAAATGTACCTGTTTTAGGAAAGCGTAATTGTTTTGTTCTTAATGATTTAATTGGAAATATGTCTTTTAGTCGTTTGTCTGGTTCATATTCACTCCAGAGAGTAACATCGCACCGGTTGGTCTCAAGCAATTGATGGTAGAGCGTTAGTGCCTTTCTTTCATTGCCACCAGCTGGGTCCCAAAATGGATTAATTAGGTGTATATGTGGTTTCTTTTTCATGATTGTTTTTTTATATACTTTTAGTTGTTATTTAATAACCTGAAATAGTTTACTAAAGATACCACTTGCCTAATCTTTCCAGAAGCTTCAGGTAAAATTTCAATAATGGTTGAAACAGTAATTGATATTTCTTGGCCAAACAGTGTTTTAAATTTGGCAATGATTTTTTCTTTTGACTTGTTATTCCAATAATCATTAGCAACAACCAAAATTTCAAATTCGTCAACTGCATGTTGAATGATTTTAAATTGTTCAACGCCTTCAGTATCACGCAATATGTAAATAACCGAAAGGGCATGCATTATAGATCCATCTTTATGCACTAAAAAATCAGTACTTCGCCCTTCAATTTCTTTTATTACATGAAGTCCACGTCCTTGCTTGTCCGGTTCACTGGATAGGCTGATCATATCACCAGTGCGATAGCGAATAAAAGGTTGGGCTTCTGAACATAATCCAGTCATGACAGCTTCACCTGTTTCTCCTGGGGCAACAGGGTTCCCTTGTGGGTCTAATACTTCTAGAATTATACTTTCACTAATAAGCAGAATTTGTTGGTCTGGTGTTTCGTGTGCGGTAAATCCAATATCGCGGCTGCCAAATTCATTGGCTACGGGAACGCCAAAAGTGTCTTGAATTAATTTGCGTTGTTCAGGATAGAGCGGTTCACCTGTGGTACAAATAACTTTAAGATCCGGTAAATCTATTTTTTTGTTATTTTGTGCATAAGCGGCTAAAAGAGCGATGCTACTAGCATAGCCATAAATGCATTTGGGTTTAAATTGTTTGATGGCTTGTAGGTATTCTCCCATCATTTCTGGTGACATAGCGAAAGCATTTAAAACCAGTTGGTTAAGTAGTCTATCTCTAATGGTTTTTATTTTATCGGTTTTGTTGAGTTCAACGGGAGCCCCCCATAAGTAAACTTCAGGGTCACCTACATTAACGCCCCACCAACGTCTAGCACGAATTCTACCGGCTGCATCTGATGCTTGTCGCTGCCGACCAAATTGAAAAATTAAGGGTTGTCCACTTGATCCGCCGGTAGTGTATTGATGCAGGTCACTGGGTACATTTTTCCATGTCATTTCTGAGCCATGGAGTTGGGCGTCTTTTTTGTCCATCGTGGGTAGATGACGGAATTCTTCCATGCTGACTGATGCTGAATTTATATTTGCTTCCCGTATTCGATTGGCATGCCAAGGGCAATTTGTTGACGCAGTAGTAAGGAGTGCCTGTAGTTTTTTAAGTTGTAAAGCTTCTATATCTTCTCTTGAATACCATTGTGTTTGTTCGAGTTCTCTTAAATATTTGAAGGTAGGCCTATGAAGTAGACTTTCTTGTAGAGGGTAAATGAGTTGTCGAGAAATAATTGGCAGCATTTTTTGTTATTTTTATAATGTAATGGATGTTTTCCTATATAAACCCTATCTAGATAGAAACTCTTACTTTTTAATAGAGTATTTCCATCTACTGGAGTCATTTATAGTATGGTTATTTACACAAGTATTAGAGCCTTCTCTAGAGGGGGGTGGATGAGGGGGAAATAGATAGGTTCCTGATTTATTCTCCTCACCCCAACCCTCTCCAACAGGAGAGGGAGCAATTGTGCGCTATAACTTATTGTATGTTATAGAGTCCTAAGTTGATTAAGCGACATAGAAAACACATAAATAAAAGAATGTGCAGAGAATAACTTGGGGCAACGGGGCGCGGATCTTCAGTCCGCCTTGTAAAATGCAGGCTAAAGATCTGCGTCCCAGACTTGCTCTTAAAGATATCCAGTAGTTTAATTAACAAAGTTATTATCTATAATTGTAAAAAATCGTGTAGATGCCTATAGTTTATAATTTGGGCTCAGATTATTATTCATAATAATTGATTATAAATATTTTGTACATGCTTGACATGATCTTCTACGGCAAAAGTTGCTAACGCCTTTTCTCTAGCTGCTTTACCGAGTTTTTCCCGTAAATCCTTACTGTTATAAAATTGATAAATTGTATCCGCTAAACTAGTGGCATTGCCTGCTTCGAATAATAAACCTGTTTTATTATGCTCCATCATTTCTTTGGCTCCACCGTGGTTGGGGCCAATTAAAGGACGTCCCATTGCCATGGATTCAATAACAACAGTCCCTAAAGGTTCGGGGCTGGTTGATGCTGATAAAACTATACTCACGCCGTTATAGGCTGCGGGCATATCACTGATGTGTCCGGTGAAAACTACAATATCTTCTAGGCTTTCATCTTTAACGCGTTGGCGAAGCATCTCTTCGTAAGAAATACAGTCATCTGGTGTGCCACCAATTATGATCATTTTTAAATGAGGTATTTTTTCTTTGAGTAATTTAGCTGCATCTAGAAAAATTTCCTGACCTTTCCATGGAATCAATAGGCCGACTAAGCCCACTGAAAAGGCATCTTCTTGGATGTTGAGTTGTTTGCGAAAGCTTGTCCCATCAGCTGTTATGTGTAATTTATCCAGTGCTATACCATCGTATATAACGGTTATTTTTTTAGGTGGCACATTGAGTTTTTTTTGAATGTTGTCAGCTACCCAATGGGAAACTGGAATAAAATGATCCGGTAGAGAGAAAGCCCATGTCATAAGTTTGGAGCCGTCTTGATCGCCACGTACGTGGCAGACTGTTGGGATTTTTAGAATTTTTCCGACGAGTAGGGCTGCACGGTTACAGAGGGGTTCATTATTGGCGTGAATGAGATCGGCTTTAAATTGTTTGGCAGTCCACAGCAGGCTGATAAAAAAGGGGAGGAAATTAAATAAATCATCTGCTCTAGCGAGTATTTGATTGATAATAAAACGTAGTCCGAGGATTTTATCTGGCCAAGTTGCTGGGTCGAGTTTTCTATGGGCACCGACGATATCAATATGCCGGTCTGGAATATGTTTCCAAAGTGCTTCGTTAGCAATTTCCTGATATTGAGGTCCCGTTCTACCGGTAATGACCATCGGCGTGTATAGGCTGCGATCAAGATTTCTGACCAAGTGACGCAGGCAGATAATAGCACCACCATAGCCAATGCCATTTTCAACGTAAAGTATTTTTTTTGTAGTGTGATTATTTGGCATGTGTTTGGTTTTGATTAACTTAAGTTAGAATCTATGCTGCTATGTTAGTTGGTGAAAGATTTTCCTGCCATTTCTGAAGGCTTTTAGTAAGAATCTCTGCCCATTTAATATATTTCGTGGGAGGGGCTTTAGCCGCGACAGGTCATTCCACTATCGAGGCTAAAGCCCCTCCCACTTAAAGTGTAAACTGAGGAATGAAGGGTGCCAATGACAGAACTTATTTTTAATCTACTGAATAAACGGGTCTTAGTGCATAGTAGATCTGAGTTACACGTAATCATGATTATTTATGAATATTGATAAATTCACTTTTTTCCACATTAATGGCCTCTAAACACTCGCCTACAGTCGTTGAGAATTTGACTAAATCTTCGCCAACACTGCAATAATCACTACCATGAACTAGAACGTGACGAATGTTTTTACAGGGAGTATTGAAAATGGCTTCCCGATATTGATATTTGGTTGGTTTTATACCATAAAAGCCGACAATAAGCGTTTCAAACTCGATGTCATTTTCAACAAAGGCGGTAAGTTCTATACCAAGATTGCGAATAAATTGTGCTTTTCTATTAGTTAAGGAAAGTCCTATTCGACAGGAAACGCCAGCGTCCCATTTTCCCACTACTTTGAGATCGACTTTCGTTTTATCTTCACTTTGCTCTTCTGTTGTAATTTTTGAATCGGGTATTGTTTGAGCGTACTCCCAAGATGAGTCACCTTTGAGTACTACTCTAGTGCCTGCTTCAGTAGTTGCATAGATGTCTTTGGGTATAATATTTTGCGTACAAGCTGGCAGTATTAGTAGAAGACTTAAGAGGTATGTGGGGCGCATAAAAATTCCTTTAATGTGATGTATTAGTTTTTCTAGTTCCTATACCGTAAGTATATACGCAACTCTCAAAGTATTCTCCATAGGGCAATGTTGTTGACTTAAGCCCTCTCTTGCTGGAGAGGGTTGGGCG
>WTAG01000489.1 GCA_013139755.1 Methylomarinum sp.
GGGGCGCACACGGTAAAGGCAATTGTTGGCAAGCTGTATTGGAGTGTGACTGGGCTAATATTGATCCTTTCGAAGCACTATAGATGTTGTACTTACCATGATTGTATAGCGTTGCGTTAATAGATAAAAACAAAAAGAAGAAAATCATGAGCGAAAATAATCGTAATGTTTCAGTAACAACGCCTTTAGGTGATGATGAGCTTATATTTTCTCGATTAACAGGCACCGAAGAAATGGGGCGGTTGTTTGAGTTTGAGATAGAACTGATCAGAGAGTATGAAAAAGGAGCGGTAGATGCCACTAAACTGTTAGGCAAGGAAATGACAGTCGAACTGGATATGATCCAAGGGGGGGCACGTTATTTGAATGGTGTGGTAGCCCAGTTTAAGCATACGGGTCTGGTGGGGCGATTTATTACCTACCGCGCTGTTATACGTCCCTGGTTATGGCTTTTAACCTTATCGTCTGATTGCAAAATATTTCAGGATAAATCGGTTGTCGATATTATTAAAGCGGTCTTTGCTGATTATACCTTTGCCGATGTCAAGTTTGAGTTATCAGGTAGTTATGAAACGCTTGATTATTGTGTGCAATACAGAGAAAGCGATTTTGATTTTATTAGTCGGTTAATGGAACATAATGGCATTTATTATTATTTTGTACATACAAATAATAAACATCAACTCATTGTAACTGATGCCAATAATCTACATCAAACAGTCAGCGGGTATGAAAAGATACCTTATTTCCCACCTGAGAATGCAGAAAGACGTGAAAAAGATCATATTTCCGAGTGGGTTAATGAACATAGCGTATGCAGTGGGAAATTCGAGTTAAATGATTTTGACTTTGAAGCTCCCAGTTCCGATTTAACAACTAAATCGTTTAATACTGGCAAGCATTTACAGGATGATCTGGAGGTCTATGATTACCCCGGTAAATACACGGTTACCTCTGAAGGAACAAAATTAACAGATACACGGATTGATGAGTCACAGACTGCTTTTTCAATTACTCAGGGCAGTGGCAACGCTATGGGCTTGCAACCGGGAATGGAATTTGAACTGGAAGACTTTTATTTTGAGGAACAAAACACTAAGCATTATATTGTTTCCGCATCCTATGCGATTGCAGGTGATGAAATAGTCTCAGGTTCGTCTTCTACCGGAGATATGTTTCAGTGCAGTTTTACTGCGATTGATTCTCAGCAACAGTTTAGGTCGGCACGAATGACTCCAAAACCCGTAATTGCGGGCACCCAAACGGCAATCGTAGTCGGTAAAAGTGGTGAAGAAATCTGGACTGATAAATATGGACGAGTAAAAGTTCAGTTTCACTGGGACAGAGTAGGTGAAGAAAACGAAACCAGTACTTGTTGGATACGAGTATCACATCCTATGGCAGGTAAGAATTGGGGGGGAATATCTTTACCGCGCATTGGACAGGAAGTGGTTGTCAGTTTTATGGAAGGAGATCCTGATAGGCCTTTGATTACTGGGCGCGTCTATAATGATGAGCAAATGCCACCTTATACTCTACCTGCTAATCAGACCCAAAGTGGTATGAAAACCCGAAGTTCAAAGGGTGGGTCGGCAGAAAACTTTAACGAAATTCGCTTTGAAGATAAAAAAGGTGAAGAAGAGCTTTATATACATGCGGAGAAGGATTGTAACCGTGTTGTTGAAAATGATGATACCTTAAAAGTCGGGTTTGATAAAAAAGACAGTGGTGATCAGACCATTGACATTTACAATAATAGAATCGTTACCCTGGAACAGGGTAACGATTCTACAACAGTGTCTATGGGTGATCATTCTCTTGATGTCAGTGCTGGGAAAAGTACTGTTGAGGCAGCAGTTTCAATTGAATTGAAAGTGGGTAGTAACAGTATCAAAATAGATCAATCTGGTATCACAATTAAAGGCATTATGATTAAAATTGAAGGCTCTGCAACGGCCGAGATGAAGAGCCCGATGACGACAGTCAAAGGTGATGGAATGTTGACCTTGAAGGGTGGCATTACCATGATTAATTAGCATTGAGTGATTGCTTGATTTATTCAAAGAGAGAAAAATGACTGAGTTAAATTTTATTAAGGTAATCCAGCTAAAAGCAATGCTTATTGCAGCAGAGCTTGATTTAACTGATGAAGCAAAAGCCTTGTTAACGGAAGATGTGACACCTGCGCAGTATGTCCAGCAGTTAACAGATAATGCACTGTATGGTGATATAATCATGTTTTTGGCGGCAGGTTTATCAAAAAGGGAAAGTACCTGGTGGGCTTGTCTATGCGCAAGAAGTGCTTTAACAGATAAATCCCTCGAATCTGATCTCAAAGCAATAGAATTAGCAGAAGCATGGGTTTATAAGCCAACTAAAGAAAATTGTCAGTTAACATTGCCTGCGGCAGAAGCGACTAAATTTAAAACAGCTGCTGGCTGGGCAGCTATGGCAGCTTTTTGGAGTGGTGATAATATTTCACCTAATGATGATGCCGTGGTTCCACCACCTTCTGATTTAACAGGTAAAGCTGTTAATGGTGCGGTTTTACTTGCAGCAGTGCAAGCCGATCCAGCTAAAGTCGCCGAGTATCAACGATTATATATTAACCAGGGTATTGATATAGCCAGTGGCGGTGATGGGCGTAATGTTAAATAACGATCTATTAAGTAGGAGATAGCATGGGAATGCCCGCAGCACGAATTACAGATATGCATGTATGTCCGATGACTACAGGTCCTGTTCCTCATGTGGGAGGTCCTATTTTACCACCTGGGGCTGTGACAGTATTGATAGGTTCATTACCTGCTGCACGTGTGAGTGACATGGCTACATGCGTTGGTCCACCAGATTCTATTGTTAAAGGGTCGGCAACGGTTTTAATTAATAATTTACCTGCTGCGAGGATGACGGATAGTTGTTCTCATGGTGGAGTCATTGTGGGGGGTTTACCCACTGTTTTAATTGGCGGGTAAATCTTAATGGCAATATTTTATATGACTATGAACTTGCCACTGGTTGCCTCCT
>WTAG01000173.1 GCA_013139755.1 Methylomarinum sp.
TCTCAGGGATTTTTATTAGCTTATCCCCCTTATTATTACAAATACCCCAAACTGAAAATGCCTATCAAATTCTACAAAACTGCAGAACACGCCTAAGAGAACTTTACAGACACCACCGCTTCCCACTCGGAGATATTAGCAAACGCTTAAAACTATTACAAAATGGACGGGATACCTTATTTGACCTGGTATTGTCTTATGAGAAACATGAATATTCTGCCCCGTATGGAAATGCCACGATCAGTGCAAAACAACAATTTAGTGGTGTCGCACGCTACCCTTTAGCCGTTACCATTTGTGAGTTTAGTGAAATTGACGATGTTGAAATTATTTTTGAGGGAGCTGAAAATTGTTTTAGCACTCAAGATTTGCAGTTTTTGGCTGATCGCTTGCAGCTCATCTTGCAACAAATGCTCAATCATCCACAAAAACCAGCGAATGAACTAAATCTACTGACTAAAAATGATGAAAATATTATTTTTAGTCATTTCAATCATAAAAAAACACATCATCAACAGTCACTTCCTTCTGTTGTTCAACTTTTTCAGCAACAAGCCATCAACAACGCATCTAAAACAGCTGTCGAGTTTCAAAAACTGACACTGAGCTATCAACAACTCGATCAATTAAGCAATCAATTAGCTACACATTTGATTAATCAAGGTATTAAAAGCAATGATATCGTTGCCATTTGCTTACCACGCAGTATGGAAATGATTATTGGTTTGCTGGCAATATTAAAGGCCTCAGCAGCCTATTTACCCATTCCGATTGATATACCTGATGAGCGGATTAGTAATATTTTGCAGCAAAGTAAAGCCCAAGCTTTACTCACTCTCAGTCACTTTAAACCTCGCTTATCGCTTTTAAACAGTAACACTATTTTTATTAATGATTACCAGCTACAGCAGGGTCATTCTGTACAGCATACAAACATCAAAAGTGATAATCTCGCCTACATCATATTTACCTCAGGTTCCAGTGGACAAGCTAAAGGGGTAATGATTGATCATGCCGCATTATCATCACGCATACAATGGTTACAGTCACTATTTAAAATCACCCCTAAAGACCGCATGGGGCAAACAATTCAATATAATTTTGATCCGTCAATCATAGAAATTTTTCTATCTTTAACTCAAGGTGCCTGCCTAGTTCTAACGCCAGAAAACAGCTATACAGCCGAAAGTTTTGCACCATTTATCATAAATCAAAAGATCACCTCATTAGCGCTGGTTCCTTCCTCAGTCCGTATGTTGCTGCAAGGATTAAAGCCTAGCCAAAAAACACACATACGCGTTGTCTGTTGTGGAGGTGAGCGTCTAGAGCCTAGCTTGGCCAAACAGTTTTTACAGCAAACTGAAGCGCAGTTATTTAATGTCTATGGACCAACAGAAGCGACCATTATTGCCAGTGCCTGGGAGTGTGAGAAAGATTTTTCGGTTGAATCATTACCCATAGGAAAACCCGCTGACAACACGCCTATTGTTATTATTGATCGACAATTAAAGACCTTGCCTGTGAATGAAATAGGTGAAATTGCAATTGCCGGTAACACCTTGGCACAAGGTTATGTAAATCAAGCAGAACTCACTACAGTGGCGTTTCCAATAAACTCTCACGATCATACCAGACTGTATAAAACAGGTGATCTCGGTTACATTGCTTATGATGGCTTACTTTACTTTTCTGGCCGGATAGACCGCCAAATTAAAATTAGCGGTTACCGTATAGAATTGGGGGAAATTGAGTCTATTTTACAGCTTAATGATAATGTCAATATTGCCGCTGTTACTACGGCTAGCACAGGGCAACAAACAAGCATTTACGCTTATGTGGAAACTACCGTAAAAGACACTGATACTTTAATTAAAGAACTCTCTTTGATACTACTTCAAAAGTTGCCTAGCTACATGCAACCACGAAGAATTATCCCCGTAACAACCATTAAAACCAGCCTAACAGGAAAAATTGATTATGCCTCATTACCCAGTGTCAATAAGTTAGAAGAATCAGATAAGGGAGTTTCACCACGTAATTTACTAGAAACCCAGCTACAAGAAATCTGGTCAAAAACATTATCGTCTAAAAAAATAAGTATCCATGATAATTTCTTCGAGCTAGGGGGCGATTCATTAAGTGCCATTAGTTTAATGGTAGCAATTGAACAATTAACAGGTATCCGCCAACCTTTATCATTTTTACTGGAATATCCTTCCATTGCTGAGCAGGCTGGTGCATTGCACCAGAAGACATCTAATAACTCACTTATTACATTAAGTAATCATTCAGCTGCTATTCCACTTTTTATTGCCGCATCAGGTAATGGTGATTTTTTACGCTTATCAAATCTTGCTAAAGCAATGGGCAGTATATGTAATATTCATATGCTGCAGCCTCCAGAAGACACAGAAAAAACATTGTCCATTCATGCCATAGCTCAATGTTATGCCGATCTCATCGAGCCATATACGAATGCTCCTTATTATATTTCTGGGTTTTCTATTGGCGGTATTACAGCATTAGAAACAGCTAAAATATTAGTTGAGCGACATAAAGCACCAGAAGGCATTATATTGTTAGATTCAATTTACCCACGCTGGCCATTACAGTCACCCTGGCTTTTTAAATCAATCGAATACAGTATTAAATTATTCAGATTAAGCAATATAAAAATTAACAACCGTCGACTAGAGGTGATGCTCAATGACGCAGGTATTAAATCTCAGCTTAAGTCACTTTCTAATCACAAGATTCAAGCGGTTGATTTATCTCTAGAGCTTATTCTAACCAAAGATATGTGGATGTTTCATCCTTTGATATTTTCTAGTTGGTCCAAGCTGTTTAAAAGCAAATTAACCCGCCATTCAGTCACAGGCCTACACGGTGAAATGTTTCATCAACCACATTTACATGAATTGACTAAAATTCTAAAGAAATTAGTCACTAGCAAAAAAAATTAATCTACTTTTTTACCTGCAACCATTGCTGTAATTCTTGTTTCGCATAATGATAACCAGCCCTTTCAATTTTTTCAGCATCTTTATAAGCCATCAGTGAAAAATCACTAACAGTTGGCTGTAAATAAAGATCTGCCACCCCACTCATTAATTTCTTTCTTTGTGCAAGACCACCAATAATACTGGCACGACTAAGTACTTCAATCATGCTGGGGGTTCTGATCTTGGCAGCCATAGGGTTAAGTTTGTTTAACAACAATCGCCAGCCACTCATCCCGCCTGTATTATCAGTATTGTTCAAGAGATCTTCACGGGCATTAACATCGACTGCAATGATAGTTCCACCTTCATTAAATCTTGCCATTACATCAACGGGCACATTATTTAGCAAAGCACCATCAACCAATAAGTCACCATCAACAATCTGGGGAGGAAACAATCCAGGCGGTGCATTGCTATTTAACACAGCGGCCAGTAAAGTGCCTTTATCATGCGTCATAACAGTGGCTCGGCTTATATTACAAGAAATTGAAAAGAAATTTATCCAAAGATCCTCGATACAAATATCATCAAACATTTCTCGCAAGCCTGTTGTCATTTTTTCTCCTGAAAAAATAGACATAATAGGCAGTGTAAATTGATCGCCTTGCAGGCATAAACGCTTAGTCTTATCAATCATCTCCTGATAATCCCATTGCATTGCATATTGGGCGGCGATAACAGCCCCCATACTATTCCCACCAATGAGATCAATCGGAATATTTAATTCCTTAAAAGCACGCATCACTCCTATATGCGCAAAACCTCTTGCACCGCCGCCGCCTAATACCAAACCTATCGCATTACCGGTCAAAAACCGAGAAACTTTACCAAAATCAGCTCGACTACCCTCTTTAATATGATGATGCATGCTAATTTGACGATTATTAATCCAACGAGCTGTATTTGTAGGCACTCTGGTTGAAGCGGGGTGAACCAAAACAAGTGATTGTTTTATGCCTTTATCATCGATTTCATCCAAAACCAACTGTTCTAAAGAGCTAATCTCTGGGGAATCAGTTACATTGGCACAAAAAACAATATGATCGGCTTGCCGCAAACAGCGTAAAGTCCAATTAGAAAGCTTATTATCAATCGTGTAAATAATATGCCTATGCGCAATTTCCTGTTCGGATAACCATTGCAATAACGCTGTATTAATCGAATGATCAAAAGAAGACTGTGCAGCCCCTTGCTGGCTAAATGCCTTATCTACATCCTCACTTGATAATACAATTGTAGATCCGTAACTATTTAATGCATCACCTAATTGCAAGCCTATACTTTTAGCATCCAGGCCTGAAGACAACATAACTAAAGCAAAAGTCTCTGCTGACTGGGTTTTATTAGGGGAATGACTACGTAAATGACCAATCACACTTTTAACAAAGGTCTGATTAATTTCGACAGGGTATTTTTTTAAAATCGTTTCAAATGATTTTCTGCTTAATTTAGCAACGGTTGAGTCACGTGTAGATATTACCTGGGAACTACTTGGCGTTTCACATATTACGCCTACCTCTCCAATTGCTTCCCCTCGCCCTAATACGCCCAATTTAACAGTTAGCCCGTCTTCATTGGTTTTATTAATTTGAAACTGGCCATCAATAACAATCCAAAGTTCATTGGTTATGGCATTTTGAGCAATAAGAACGGTATTTGAGGGAATTGATTCTATCTTTATTTGCTGGATTAAAGAACGAACAATGTCGTCACTTAACCCAACAAATAAATGACTTAAACGTAAAGCTAAGGTCGTTTGATTCCAACACAAACGGTTAACAATACGTGAACCAATAATTGCTCCCTCTGTAGGAAAACGCTGTAAAAACGAATTAAAGAGATCTCTGGGTAAAAACAACAACTGGGAATCTACTAATACCTTGGCACTGGTCGAGCGAACACTATCGCCTTGCAAAAGAAATTCACCAAAAAGATAAGTTTCAGGTGCATTAGAAAGAATGTACTGTTCATCATCTCTTTCAGCAAGAATTTGAACATCTCCCGTCTGTACCAGATAAAGCCCATCTACAACATCACCTTTATTATAAATAACAGCGTCTTGCTTGATCTCAACTAATGATAATATTTCCAAAATTTGAAATAACACTTCATCTTTTATATCCACAAACAAAATATTTTTGCGAATAACACTGACTATTTCCGATTGACTATTCATACTAGGAGAATTGTTTAAACGACGGGGAATAATCTATTAATTTATACTTAAAATAGAGCATCCCTTAAAGGGGAAAATCAAATCAGATAGTAACCTAAGTGATCTTTCACTGATGAATATCAGGGTAATGTAGAGCGGACTGAAGTTCACTCTACGGGCATAAAATAAATGCATTTAAATTAACGGGATCTTTTTAGACTATTTCTATCAAAATTACGCTCAGTAAAACCATTGCCAAATTTATAGTTTTCCCACAATAAAATAGTACTTTTGCCATTTTGATGATTAGTCATTAACATTTCATCCGCACGCCAATATTGTCCTAGATACTGCTTATAACTTTTATTTTCCAAGGTTTTTAACAAAGAATTTTTTCGATCATAATACTCAGTTTTCAAAGGAATATAACGTTCTTTTTCAATCCAAACGACTTGGCGTGTATAGCCAGAATGTTTATATTGTGGATAAAGCTCAATAACAAAACAGTCCTTTTCATTAAATAATTCATCTTTCAGATACTTATAGCTGTATTTTTTCACTTCAAATGATGTTAAATCTTCAAAAGCATATTCACTACCCAGATAAGGGCCTGACTTGTTGCTGGAAGAGATACGCTTAACTCTTTTTAAAGCAGGTAAATAAAGCCACTGTTCATCAGGCTCAAGTGCATGTGTAAAACTCAGAAAAGCCGTTCCCTTAATATCACGGGGATTACTAAAAACACTTAAACTTTTGTCACCATCTCCAATCACTTCCAGTGTTTTCATTGCTAAAATGCGTATACTTTCATCGCCATTACGATTACGCAGCACCATTTTCATATCTGATTGACTATCACCAAACCCCGTATCACGACGATCAACTTCTTGAATAATTTGTAAACCTTGTTCTTCGGCAGTTAAGGCAAGTACTTGCCCTCCAAACAGGGTCAAAAAAGCAAATATAATTAATCTGTTCATTTTTTCATCCAAAACTATTAATAAGGGGGGGGGGGGTAAAAATACTTAATCGAGAAACAAGGCTATCGCAATAGTCATTTCTTTCACCAAACACAAAATAATAACACAAGGTCTATCTACTAAGAATGACTTAGCTATTTAAAATACTTATCATAAAAAAGCCGGCATAAGCCGGCTTAAAATATTTTATTAGCTGTATAACGCCAATCCTAATATATTTATACTTAAACCCATATGCCTAAGAGAAATCGTCATTCCTGCATGCTCTTAGCAGGAATCTATAGTGTACGCATGGATTCCCGATTAAAGATTTCGGGAATGACGATCATTACAGTGATTATTTATTGGAATTGGTATAACGCCAAGCGCAATACATTTCTAATGTTACATATTATCCAATATGGCTTTTTTAACAGCGTCCAATGTTGCATCAATTGTCACTGGGTGTGAATCTTTACATTGATTAATCGCAGTGTCTGGATCTTTTAAGCCATTTCCAGTTAATGTACAAACCACCTTACTACCTTCAGGGATTTTTCCACTCGCAATATCTTTTAAAGCACCTGCTAAAGAAGTTGCTGAAGCTGGTTCACAGAAGATACCTTCATATTGTGAAAGCATTTTATGGGCTTCTAATATTTTCTCATCAGAGAAACAATCAAACCTACCACCCGATTCCTTTTGAGCTGCCCAGGCAAAGTCCCATGATTGCGGTCTACCTATACGGATTGCAGTGGCAACAGTTTCAGGATTATCAATCATTTTACCGCTGATAAAAGGTGCTGCACCTGCAGCTTGATAACCGCACATCACTGGACGTTTAGTAGCCACGGCTTTTAAATCACCTTGATCTGCTGCATATTCTGAGTAGCCTTTCCAGTAAGCTGTGATATTCCCAGCATTACCAACAGGTAAGCAATGGAAGTCAGGTGCATCGCCTAGCTCATCAACAATTTCAAATGCCGCTGTTTTTTGTCCATCAATACGATAAGGGTTGATAGAGTTAACAATGGTAACGGGTGCATGATCGACAATTTCTTTAACTAGCGACATGCCATCATCAAAATTACCATTAATCTGGATGATTTCAGCGCCATACATTAAAGTTTGCGCCAACTTACCTAAAGCAATTTTTCCATCAGGAATTAATACGAAGGCTTTAATGCCTGCACGAACTGCATAGGCAGCAGCTGAAGCAGAAGTATTACCTGTTGAAGCACAGATAATCGCTTTACTACCTTCTTCGACCGCTTTGGTCACGGCCATGGTCATGCCACGGTCTTTAAATGATCCTGTTGGATTTAAGCCTTCATATTTGACATAAATATCAACATCTTTACCTATAATTTTAGGAATGTTCTCTAATTGAATAAGAGGCGTATTTCCTTCCCCAAGACTGATTAGACGCGTGTCATCGCTGACTGGTAGACGGTTTCTGTAGTGTTCAATTAAACCGGTGTATCGAGTAGACATAATATTATCCTAATGTTTCCAGACGAATTCGGCTAATTGAGCCAGTAATAGTCGGTAATGCTTCAATCTCAATCATTGCAGCATTCATTTCTTTTTCTAGCGTTATTTGCGTTAACATAATCACTGGCAAGGTGGTTTTACCTTCCAATGGTTCTTTTTGAATCAACGCTTCTATACTAATTTGATGATCAGCTAAAATTTTAGTCACTTCAGCTAATACACCCGGCTTATCTTCCGCATTTAAGCGTAAATAATAAGCTGTTTTTATTTGTTCCGATGCTAAAACAGGAATATCTGTGATTGCATCCGCTTGAAATGCTAAGTGAGGTACTCTGTTTTCAGGATCACAGGTTAACACTCTAACCACATCAATGATATCGGCAATCACAGCAGAGGCTGTGGGCTCTGCACCTGCACCTGCACCATAATATAAAGTTGGTCCTACAGCATCACCTTGAACCAAAATAGCATTCATCACCCCATCAACATTAGCAATTAAACGACGCTCCGGGATTAATGTAGGATGAACTCTTAGTTCAATGCCCTGCTCTGTTTTTCTAGCAATACCCAGGTGCTTAATGCGATAGCCAAGCTCTTCAGCATATTCCACATCAGCACGGGTGATTTTAGTAATACCTTCTGTAAATACTTTTTCAAACTGTAACGGAATGCCAAATGCCAGTGAGGCTAAAATAGCTAGTTTATGCCCAGCATCTATACCTTCTACATCAAACGTTGGATCAGCTTCTGCATAACCTAAAGCTTGAGCTTCTGCCAAAACATCAGCAAAATCACGGCCTTTATCACGCATTTCAGTCAGAATAAAATTACCTGTACCATTAATAATACCGGCTAACCATTCAATTTGGTTTCCGCTTAAACCCTCTCGAATCGCTTTGATAATAGGAATACCACCCGCAACCGCTGATTCAAACAGCACCATCACGCCTTTTTCACTGGCTTTTTGGAAAATTTCATTACCATGTAAAGCGATCAAGGCTTTATTCGCGGTAACTATATGCTTACCATTGGCTATGGCTTGTAAGACAAGATCTTTAGCTAATGTGGTTCCACCAATCAATTCTAAAACGATATCAATTTCAGGGTCATTGATAATCGTAAAGGGATCTGAGGTTAAATTTATACCCTGCGTATCACAAATTCGTTCTCGGCTTAAATCTCTGGCAGAGGCACTGCTGACAATAATTTCCTGACCCGTTCTACGTGAGATTTCTTTTGCATTTCTTTTAAGTACATTAACAACACCACCACCGACAGTACCCAACCCTAAAACACCAATTTTTACCGCTTTCAAATGTAACTCCTAAATTTGTAGAGCGGACTTTAGCCCGCTGTGAATATGCTTTCAAATGGTGGTCATCACCGACATTCCTGTCTAAATCGACATTCGCACAT
>WTAG01000318.1 GCA_013139755.1 Methylomarinum sp.
TTATGAAGACTATTTAAAAAATAATGCCTGGACATGGGAGCATCAGGCGTTAGTACGAGGACGTTTTGTTGCGGGGGATGTAGTTTTAAAGCAGCAATATGAAGCCATACGCCATAGGGTTTTAAGTATTAAGCGTGATACCGAAGCCCTAAAAACAGAAGTGCGTGAGATGCGTGACAAAATGCGGGTGGCATTAACGAAAAAAGAAAGTGATACTTTTGATTTAAAACAAAGCATCGGTGGTATTGTCGATATTGAGTTTATAGTACAATTTAATATATTAGCGTATGCTTCAGAAAATAAAGACTTAACAACCTTTACTGATAATATAAGACTGCTGGAAGCTTTAAATCATCAAAGATTAATATCTGATTCGCAGACAGAGATTCTTAAACATGCATATTGTGAATATCGGGATTATGGCCATCATCAAGTTTTACAAGGTGAACGCGCGATGGCAAGAAAAGATGATTTTGTAGAAATACGATCTCAAGTTGAAAAAATATGGCATGAGACCTTTTTGTAAGCTCTTAAAACATGCCAGCTATAACACACAGGCAATAAATATGATGACAATGGATGATAGAGACGGTGTAATTTGGATGGATGGTGAGTGGGTTGAGTGGCGTGAAGCGAAAGTTCATGTGCTAACCCATACTTTACATTATGGCGCTGGAGTATTTGAAGGATTAAGAGCCTATCATGCTGAAAAAGGCACGGCTATTTTTAAGCTGCAGGAACATACAGATAGACTGTATCGTTCGGCGCATATTTTAAATATGCAGATCCCATTTGATAAGGATGTGATCAACCAGGCGCACCGGGAAGCGGTGGCAAAAAATAATTTAGACAGTGCTTACATTCGTAGCATGTGCTTTTATGGTTCAGAAGGCATGGGTTTAAGAGCCGATAATCTAAAAGTACATGTGATGATTGCGGCTTGGGAGTGGGGCGCTTATTTAGGTGATGAAAGTATGGAGAAAGGCATTCGTATCAGAACCTCTTCGTATACTCGAAATCATGTCAATAGCACAATGTGTAAAGCCAAGGCTAATGGTAACTACATCAACTCAATCTTAGCTTTACAAGAAGCTTTATCAACAGGATATGATGAAGCATTATTGTTAGATCATGAAGGTTTTGTTGCAGAAGGCAGTGGGGAAAACCTGTTTATTGTGCGTGACGGAAAAATATACACGCCAGAAACGACGTCGGCATTAGAAGGTATTACGCGTGATACATTAATGACGATAGCGCATGAAAATGGATTTGAAGTGATTGAAAAACGTATTTCGCGTGATGAAGTTTATGTAGCTGATGAAGCTTTCTTTACTGGCTCGGCGGCAGAAGTGACTCCTATTAGAGAATATGATGGCAGAGTAATTGGGTCTGGTGCACGAGGGCCAGTTACCGAAAAATTACAAACGCTATATTTTGATTATGTTAATGGGCGCAAAAAAGATCATCATGAATGGTTAAGTTACGTTTCTTAAGTGCCAGAACATATAAATAAAATACTCATCATCGGCCCCTCCTGGGGCGGTGATATGGTCATGGTGCAAAGCCTGTTTATGACCCTAAAAGATCAGCAACCCGATTGTCAGATTGACGTATTGGCACCCGCTTGGTCCTTTCCTTTATTGGAACGTATGCCCGAGGTAACGCAAGCGATTGCGATGCCATTAACTCATGGCCAGTTTGGCTGGAGTTTACGCAAGACATTAGGGCAACAATTACAAGCGAACCAGTACGATCAAGCGATTTTATTACCTAACTCGTGGAAATCCGCATTAATTCCCTTTTTTGCAAATATTCCATTACGTACAGGGTTTTTAGGAGAAATGCGCTGGGGCTTATTAAATGATGCGCGTAAGTTAGACAAGCAAACACTGACTATGACAGTACAGCGCTTTGTTGCTTTAGCTTTACCCAAAAACCAGCCAGTTAAAGATTATCCAACGCCTGCACTTGCAATTAAAGCTGATGATCAACAAGCGGTGATTAAGCAGTTTAAGGTTGATGTTTCAAATAAAGTCTTAGCTTTATGCCCAGGCGCAGAATATGGCCCCGCTAAACAGTGGCCGGCGACGCATTATGCTGAATTAGCCAAGCAAAAAATCGCCGATGGCTGGTCAGTTTGGATATTTGGTTCAGTAAAAGACCAGTCTATTTCTGAACAGATTAATCAACTGGCAGATCACGGCTGTGAGGATTTTAGTGGCAAAACATCACTCGCTGAAGCTATTGATTTAATGTCACTCGCTGAAGTGGTTGTGAGTAATGATTCGGGCTTAATGCATGTGGCCGCAGCTTTAAATAAAAAAATAGTAGCGATTTATGGCTCATCTGATCCTCGCTTTACTCCGCCTTTAAATACTGCTGCAAAGATACTTAATCTTAACTTGGATTGTGCACCTTGTTTCAAACGTGAATGTCCTTTAGGGCATACGCGCTGCTTAGTTGATATTTCCCCTCAACACGTATTAGCCGAAATTGATTAGATAGCATGATGAAAATAGCCATTGTTAAACTTTCTGCGCTGGGAGATATTGTTCATGCAATGGTGGCTTTGCAATTTATTAAACAAAGCTATCCTGATGCAATAATAGACTGGGTTGTTGAGGCTCGTTTTGCTGGTGTTTTAGCCGAAAATCCTGATATTAATCAGATATTAACTGTTGATTTAAAATCACTCAAAGATAATAAAACACAGCTGTTTGCTGAGATTAAGAAACTTAGACAATATGCTAACAGGCATTATGATTGTGTGATTGATGCTCAAGGCCTAATTAAGTCAGCCATTACAGCAAGACTTTTATCTGCCAATACCGCCGGTTTTGATAAACAGTCTATTAGAGAAAAGCCTGCGACCTGGTTGTATAAAACAAAAGTTGCTATCCCTTATGATGCCAATACCATAGATAGAAATGTAGCTGTTATTGGGCGGCCATTGGGTGTTGAAATTAGCGAACAGCAAATTATAAACAAAGCCCCCTTTCTTTTTTATAAGCCTAGTGATGATTCTGTAGCATCTTATTTTACAAAGGATAAAGCGAATATTGTTTTTGCAATAGGTTCAACCTGGCAGAGTAGAAACTACCCTAAGGAGCAATATTTACAGGTAATTGAAGGTCTGGATGCCAATAGTTTGCTTATCTGGGGTAATGAGCAAGAAAAACAATCGGCAGAATGGATAGCCAGCCAGACAGAGAATGCAACAGTGCTACCCAAACTTGATTTTGATACGCTTAAAGTGGCTTTAGCACAAGCAGATTTAGTCATAGGAAATGACACCGGCCCAACACACATGGCTTGGGGTCTGAATAGACCATCAATTACCTTATTTGGGCCGACGCCAATAAGTCGTGTATATCAAACCCCAATTAACAAAGTATTAAAGTCCTCATCTGTAGTAAATCCATTTAAACTGGATAAAAATGATTTCTCAATTAAAGAGATTCAAGTAAAAGACATTATCGCGTTGGCGTATACATTATTGGAACATGACTAATTAGCAGCAAGGGTGGTTGTATATGGATGCAATAAGTGAGCAGGCAGATAGGTACGCAGAATTTTTATCCGTTTTGCAGCACAGAGGTAAGTTATCGGCTACTGACCTTAATAAAGTGCAACGCATGCAGCAGTCGTCTATGTCTGATTCAATTCCGCAATTATTGATTAAACTCGGCTTATGCTCAGAAAATGATATTGCTGAGAGCTTTGTTCAGAGCTGTCAAATAGTGAAAGTTGAGGCAACACAATATCCGCTAGAAACTCCATTTAAAGAAGATATTCCTTTGCGATTCCTTAAGCATAACCATGCGATTGGGTTGAAATCTGATGAAAATGCTATCTCAGTTGCTGTAATGGATCCGCTGGATCAGTACATCGTACAAGCATTAAAATTGGCAACTGAAAAGAATATTCAGATACAAATAGGGTTATTGTCAGAAATTAATGCCGCGCTGGAGATTCAATATGGTGATGGCAAATCGCAAATGGATCAGCTGGTCGATCACTTGGAAACGGGTGAAATAGGTAGTGAAGACTTGGAGCATCTAAAAGATTTGGCCAGTGAAGCGCCGGTTATCAAAATGGTTAATTTGTTTCTGCAAAAAGCCATAGAAATGAAAGCATCGGATATTCATATTGAACCGTTTGAGCAGACCCTTAAAGTTCGGTTAAGAGTTGACGGTGTATTGCAGGATATAGAGGCTCCGCCCGTTGCATCAACGGCGGCTGTTTTGTCCCGTATCAAAATTATGGCTAAGCTAAATATAGCTGAACGCAGACTGCCTCAAGATGGCAGAATTAAGCTGCAGATGCTAGGGAAAGAACTTGATTTAAGGGTTTCAACCATTCCAACCATGTATGGGGAAAGTGTGGTTATCCGTTTATTGGATAAAGAAAATACCGTATTAGATTTTGCCGCTTTAGGGTTTACAGGAAAACATACTCAGCAATTTATGGAGGTATTAAAAAAACCTCATGGCATCATTTTAATTACCGGGCCAACAGGGAGTGGTAAATCAACTTCTTTATATACGGCACTGACTCAGCTAAATACTGCAGAACGTAAAATTATCACCGTTGAAGATCCCGTAGAGTATCAGCTAGAAGGCGTTAATCAAATTCAAGCTAAACCGCAAATAGGTTTAACCTTTGCAGTCGCTTTACGATCAATTGTTCGACAAGATCCGGATGTGATTATGATTGGCGAAATGCGAGATCTGGAAACAGCTAAGATAGCCGTACAATCAGCACTAACTGGACATCTAGTACTTTCTACCTTGCATACCAACGATGCGGCTGGTGGAATAACTCGACTACTGGATATGGGATTGGAAGAATACCTTTTAAGCTCAACAGTGAATGGTATTTTAGCTCAAAGGCTGGTGCGTAAATTATGTCCTGATTGTAAAGCACCTTATAGAGCGCCTGATTCAGTGATTACTGAAATGAATCTGAAAAAGTTTACCGATAGTGATGATATTCAATTATATAAAGCGGTCGGCTGTTCTGCTTGTGGCGGTATAGGCTATAAAGGTCGACAGGCAATTATTGAATTTTTAGCTATGTCAGATAATATTCGCAAACTAATTATGAGTCATGAAGAGGCCGGTGCTATACAAAAACAGGCAATTTTAGATGGTATGTCAACAATCTATGAAGATGGACTTCTAAAAGCGGTACAGGGTATTACTACCTTGGAAGAAGTGCTACGTGTAACAACGGAAGCTTAATATGCCTTTGTATTCATATAAAGCCATTAATAGCCAGGGTGAAACTGAAGAAGGCATTAAGAATGCAGCAGACCAACAAGCGTTACTAGCGGAGCTACAAGCACAGGGCTTTATGCCTATTCGGATTGAAAATGCCAGTGAAAGAACTTTTCTTGGTATTAAAATCGCTGGTTCAGTCATTCGATTGTCTCAAAAGGAAATTTCATTATTGACGGGGGAACTGGCAACTTTGCTTGACTCAGGTCTGCCTTTGGACAGGTCATTGCACGTGTTAATTCAATTAACTGAAGACAATGACAAGCTTAGTAAACTTATTTATCAAGTATTAGAAAAAGTAAAAGGTGGCGCATCTTTAGCAGATAGCTTAGAAAGTCAGGCAGGTGTTTTTTCTCGCTTCTATTTAAATATGATACGTGCTGGTGAAATGGGTGGTAATTTAGGTGATGTGTTAACCCGTCTAGCAGAATATTTGGAACGTTCTCAGGAATTAAAAGATACGGTCACCACGGCACTGATTTATCCGGCTATTCTGTTGGTCATGTCTTTAGCCTCATTATTTGTCATGCTCACCTTTGTTGTTCCTCAATTTACCGAAATGTTTGAAAGTTCAGGGCAAGCACTACCTGTTCCCACACAAATTGTTGTTGCTCTGGCAGAAGGCTTACAAGCCTATTGGTGGGTGATTGCACTGCTTGTGGTTATCTCCAGCAGTTATATGAAGACACAGATGGCAGATCCCATCAGTAAAAAAGTATGGGATGGCCGTTTTCTAGCGATGCCTTTATTTGGCGATATTCTTTTGCACATGGAAACCGCTAATTTAACACGTACCCTAGGAACCTTATTAGGTAACGGGGTATCAATCTTAAAGGCTTTAGGTATAGTGCGAGAAACAGCAAGTAATACAGTGATTGCAAGCTTACTAGAAGATGCAGAAGAACAATTAAAGCAAGGGCAAAGTATGTCTGATGCTTTGGTTGATAGTGACCGCTTTCCAAAACTGGCGGTACAAATGATTAAAATGGGTGAGGAAACAGGACGCCTAGAAGAAATGTTGTTAAGGGTTGCAACCATCTATGACAAACAATTAAGGACATCAATTCAGCGTATGCTGGCAATGTTAGAACCGGCATTAATTATATCGTTAGGCTTGATGATTGCAGGTATTATTGTTTCCATACTATTGGCTATTTTAAGTGTTAATGACTTGGCATTTTAGGGGATTAGTTGAATCTTTATAGGCCGTAATAATGATCTAAATATAAAATTAAGTTTTAAGGAGTTGTAAAAATGGGTATTTATAACAAGCAAGAAAGTGGTTTTACCTTGCTGGAATTACTGGTTGTATTGGGTATTATTGCTTTATTGGCAGGTATTGTTGGCCCGCAGGTAATGAAACACATGGGCGCATCAAAAACCAAGGCAGCTAGAGTGCAAGTAGAAGATTTATCTGCCTCATTAGATATGTATAAATTAGATGTTGGTAAATACCCGACAACAGAACAGGGTTTGGCCGCATTGGTTGAAAAACCAGCAACAAGTAAGCGTTGGAATGGGCCTTATTTACGTAAATCTAAAGTCCCTCAAGATCCATGGGTCATAGATTATCACTACGCTTCACCCGGTCAACATGGCAAGTTTGATTTATATAGCTATGGAGCTGATGATAAAGAGGGTGGCGAAGGCGAAGATCAGGATATTAATAGCTGGGAATAACATGCGTGCTGCTGGTCGTGGTTTTACCTTAATTGAATTAACGGTAGTACTATTGATTGTAGTACTGGGATTTACCGTGATAGGAACTAATATATCTTCTGGAAATCAGTCCTCTCAATTAAAAGCCTTGGCGAGAGACTTGAGTTCAGCATTACGGTATGCCAGAGGTCAGGCATTAATATCCCATCAAGAAATAGCCGTAGCCATTAACTTAGCAGAGAATACTTATCAACTAAGTAATCGCGATAAAACATACCATTTTTCAGATGAAATTGAAGTGACCCTGGTGATTGCCCAAGATGAATTTAAGGATGAAGAAACAGGTCATATTCGGTTTTATCCTGATGGCTCATCCAGTGGCGGTCGGGTGACTATGGAATGGGGTGAATTAATGAACAGAGTTGATGTTAATTGGTTAAGCGGTAAAGTTGATATTAGTGATGAATAGGCAGCAAGGCTTTTCTCTATTGGAAATACTGGTAGCATTTAGTATTTTGGCTATTTCATTAGGGATATTGTTAAAAATATTTTCATCAGGCGTTAATACCGCAGTTATTGCAGAAAACTATACTGTCGCAACGCAAATTGCCGAGTCATTGATGGCAAAAACAGGTATTGAAACACCGCTTACAGAGGGTGAACGCTCAGGTGTTGAAGATGAGAAATATCACTGGCAGGTTAATGTAAGTCAATTATCTCCTGATGTTTTTGAAGAAGGCGTGATGACTGAATTAATGGCGGTTCAAGTGATAGTCGATTGGGGCGAGGATAATCAAGATAATCGCTCAATTGAATTAAATACAGTACGGACTAAGCAAAACCATGATGGTTTGTAAGCGTAAATTAACTGGCTTTACTTTAATCGAAGTGATGTTGGCCATGACCTTACTCAGTATTATGGTGGTATTGCTATTCAGTAGTTTAAAAATTGGTGCGGAAAGCTGGAATAAAGGTGAGCGTAAAATTGCACAGGTTAATGAGAAAGCCGTGGTTTACCAGTTTTTTAAGCGACATTTGCCTTCAGTGCAACCGTTATGGGATGAATTCTTGGCAGATAAAAGGCAATTTTCTTTTCAAGGTGAGCGTGATAAATTACAGTTTGTATCGGTATTCCCTGCCAGTGCAGGTCGTAAAGGCTTGCAGCTATTTAATGTTGTTTTTGATAAAGCCGAACAAGGCATAGTAAAAGTAATACTTAAGCCATTCTACCCAACAATAGATAATGAAGACTGGCAGTCAGAAGAGGTTGTTTTACTGGAAAATGTCGAGACATTTGAGTTGGCTTATTTTGCTAAAGAAGATAATGCGATAGATGGAGTCTGGAGTGATAACTGGCAAGAAAAACAAAGTTTGCCGGCTTTAGTTAAAATTAAGGTTGAATTAGCTGATAAAAGTTATTGGCCTGAAATGGTGTTTGCATTGAAGCTGGCATCAGTGGAGCCTGGCAAGAACTTTGGTTTTGGGCAATGAGGCAAAATCAAACGGGATTGGCCATGGTCATCGTTATTTGGGTGTTAAGTTTAATGACCATTATGGCGGGTAGTTTTGCCTTAACCATGCGTAGAGAAATCACCGTTATTAGTTCAGTTAAAGATAATGCAGTAGCAATAGCTGCCGCAGAAACAGGTATTACAGTTGCAGAGCAAATGTTGTTGCTGGCAGATAAGGAAAAACGCTGGCATGCAGATGGACGTATTTATCAGCTACACTATCAGGATACAGAAATTAGAGTCAGGGTACTGTCAGAACAAGGCAAGGTCGATATTAATAAAGCGGGTGAGCCGTTATTAACAACCATAATGACTGCTACATCGATTGATATGGCGGAGCAACAAGCTTTAGTCAGTGCTATTTTAGACTGGCGAGATAAAGATGATCTGGTACATATCAATGGTGCTGAAGAACAGCAGTATGAAGAGGCTGGTTTGTCTTATCAGCCCGCTAATAAGGCGTTTAATCAGCTAGATGAATTACAAATGGTTATAGGTATGACTGCTACAGTCTTTAACGAATTACAGCCGCTAATTACTGTGCACTCAGGCTTGCCTAATGTTAATTTGAAAGTGGCATCTAAAGAAGTCATTCAGATAGTCACTGGTATTGGGTTCGAAAATGAAAAGGATTTTTTACAGCAAGACATAGAAACTGACTCGGATAAGGTACAAAATCTAGAGAATAATGAGGTTTATAGCGTTATCTCACAAGTACGACTTTTTGGCGAATTAACCGCGGGTATTAAAGTCATGCTTAAAAAAACAGCAAATGGAAATCAGTCTAAAGCTTTTAAAGTATTAAATTGGCAGCCAATATATCAAGAACTCTCATTATTTAAT
>WTAG01000188.1 GCA_013139755.1 Methylomarinum sp.
GATCATGGAAATGAAAAAGCAGATATGCTTGCTAATAAAGGTGTGCCTTAGACAAGTAATGAAAATTTAATAAAACCCAAAAGTTTAGTTTAGGTTTTTGCTGTTACTAAAAAGTAACCGTATGGAACATCGCGTAATACGGGAATAAACGCAGGATTCCTGCGGTATTACGTGATGCTCAATACTGGCTACATATCCTTCTTAGAGATAAAAAATATTGAGATTGTTATATTGCTTAACTCAAAAATTTACTTATTTTTAAGAACCATTAATTACATTACAAAACACTGGGATTCAGCATATTGATCTGCTTCTTTTAGGCGAGTCCTTAAATCTTTTGATTGTTTAGGGTCTCGAAATACCGCACCACTTTCACCAGGAACTTTCTTTAAATAAGCAAAAGTCCTAGCGCCTTCATATTCTTCAAAGGTAAGTTTTTCTGCTATTTTATCGATTTTACAGCCACAAGCATATTGATTGATATAAGCTTTACTACCTGATAATCCACCATGTTTTGCAATACAGTTAAAGACATATTCAACGCGATCACGAGTCGGGTAGTCATTAATTGTAACCACCTCATTATTTTGTTGTGGTGCAGTAGCACAACCAGTGATTAAGGTGAATAAACCGATTGATAATATTAATTTTTTATTCATTTTGTTGATTGTTTTCATAAAACAGAGAGTAAATACAGATGTTAAAAATTAAAGCGGTAGTATACCTATTTTTGAAATAGCCTATTTTCCTAAATTAGTCTTCAGCTGCAAAGTCGACAATTTGTTTTAGGGTTTTGTTCATTGTTTCGGAGAATTGATTGAGTTTGAGGTTATCTGTATCAGTAGGAAGCAAATGTGTCTTGATAATGATTCTGCCAGCAAATTCATAGGTTACAATATTACAGGGCATATAGCTTACTGCATGCGGCGACATCAATAATAAGGTCTTGGCATGTGTTAAATTACAAAATTGTAGGGTGTCGTAATTAGGAAAGTTTTTTGTGCCTCGATCACGTATTACTTTGCCTACTCTACTATGTCCTGTGATGCGAAAATTATGTTCAGCAATCGCAATTTCCAGTTCGGCCAATACATCTTCATAGGGTTTTTGAGTTTCGGCTTGGTAATAATGAATTATTTCACTGTTAGGCTGGGTTGCGCAGCTTGCAATAACAAACAGGCTTACGAAAATGAGTGTTCTAATCAACATAGGTAAAGCTTAGCATTATGAGTGAGCAAAAAAAAGTAACAGGTGTCGTGTTAGCTGGTGGATTAGCTAGACGAATGAACAAACAAGATAAAGGCTTGATGCTCTATCATAACAGACCGATGGTGAGCTATGCCGTTGAGGCAATATCAGAAGTCACAGATACTGTATTTATTAACGCTAATCGTAATAAAGATCAGTACATGCAATTCGGTTGTGAAGTGATTAGCGATCAGACTGATAGTTTTGATGGCCCTTTAGCCGGCATCTTCTCGGCAATGAACCATGCTAAAACTGATAAGTTACTTATTATGCCTTGTGATTCGCCGTTAATTAAAGCGGCGCACTTACAAAAGCTATTACAGGCATTAACAGATGATGTGGATATTGCTGTGGCTTTTGATGGTGAGCGCTTACATCCGGTTTTTTTAGCTTTAAAAACCAGCTTAAAAAATAGTTTAAACGCTTATTTACAGGCAGGTGATAGAAAAATTGATTTGTGGCTACAACAACATAGTTTAGTGAAGGTTGATTTTAGTGATGATACCGAAGTGTTTTTAAATATCAATACCTTGTCTGAATTAGATGCACTGGAGAAAAGCAAAGATGAGTAACATCAATAAACCTGAAATGAGTAATGCAGGTTTAGGCTTCTCTAAACCCGCCATTGCAGTGGATGAGTTAGGCAATAGCCGAGAAATTCAACTGGTAGGAGAGCGCGCGTTAACCATTTATGTTGATAAGCAAGAAATCGTCACCTTAATGACGATGGGCACACATCCTGAGTTATTGACTTTAGGTTACTTAAAAAACCAGGGCTTTTTTGAATCGATTGATGAAATCAAAGTCGTTCAGGTTGATTGGGAAACAGAAGCCGTTGCCGTGGTGACACAGCAAGAAAATTCAGATTTCTCTAAGCAAATGCAGCAACGTACAGTAACGACTGGCTGTGGGCAAGGCACGGTTTTTGGGCGTTTAATGGACAAATTAAAGGATATTAAAGTCCCCGCGTTATTAGTTAAGCAAACCACACTTTATGCGTTATTAGATTCTCTGAGAGAGCATAATGAAGTGTATAAAAAAGCGGGAGCAGTGCATGGTTGTGCTTTATGTACAGGCAGTAGCATTGATTTTTTTGTAGAAGATGTTGGCAGGCATAATGCAGTAGATGCCATAGCCGGTTATATGTGGCTGAATGGCTTAAGTGGTGAAAATACCACTTTTTATACCACAGGAAGGTTAACTTCAGAAATGGTGATAAAAGTGGCGCAAATGGGGATTCCCGTTTTGTTATCTCGTTCTGGTGCCACACAAATGGGGTTGGATATGGCAAAGCAAGCAGGTGTTACTTTAATATCTCGCTCACGCGGTAAGCATTTTATGGTGTTAAATGGTGCTGAGAATGTTCAATTTGATGCCAACCTGAGTCTCAAATATACTCCGCGCGGAGTATAGGTTAAGACTGAGTATTTTTCTCAAGTGTATCAAGCTGGGTCATCAGTGTATTAAACTGATACTTGAAATCTTGTAATAAGCTTTCTTCAATATCCCTTCTTTTTGTCATATCCTCAAGTAAAACAGCTGTTTCAGCCAGTTCTGAAATAGCTAACCCCGTACAAACTCCTTTTAAATCATGTAGTAAGCTCTCAGCGGAAGACCATTGTTGTTGTGTTAATAACGCCTCTAGCTGAAGATCTTTCTTCTGGTATTTGTTATAAAAAAGTAATAGCAGTTTTTTATAATTTTCCGTATTATTGTGTAATCTTGATAAGCCTGTTTTAACATCAATGCTGGGTAATGAAACATCAAATAATAGGGTGTCTGCATCCTTCTGTAGGGATTGATTGTTATTATTTGTTGTTTGTAATAATGATCTGAATTTATCAATATCTATGGGTTTGACCATTACCTCATTCATTCCTGCTTGTATGCAGCGGTTTTTGTCTTTTTCTGCTGCAAAAGCCGTTACACCAATAATTTGAAGTTCCGTTAACTGTAATTTTTGGCGTATGATTTGTGTTGCTTGATAACCATCCATTTCAGGCATTTGTATATCCATCAACACTAAATCGACTTTTTGTTGCTGTAATATTTTAATTGCTTGTAGACCATTTTCTGCTACCAGTAACTGCTCAGCTTCCCCTTTTAATATTTCGGTCATTAGGATTCTATTGATTTCATTGTCATCAACCATCAGGATGGTTGATAATTTCTTATTAGGGTTTTCTATTTTCAGTGATGATGAAGGGCTGGGTTTATCGCTTTTCATGTTAGACAACAGGTCTTGATAAAGCTGTACAGGATCAAAAATAGGTAATTTTATAAAGCTGACTGGATATTCTTGTTTAGCAAAGATATTAATAGTTTGCTCGCCTAAAATTGAATCAAGAATAGAAATATTCATCATAGAGGAATGATGATTGTGTCGTATTTGACGAATTAATGAAAAGCAGTCTATATCAGGCAATTGTCTGCGAATTAAAACATGGTCAAATGACTTCTGTGACAATAGTTTTAACCCTTGATCTGCATTGTCTACAGAATCTATGTGACAGCCTATGCTTTTTAACAGGGCAGTTAAATGTGCTTTATTTTGTTGGTGTGGTTCAATAAGCATAATGCTCAGTGGATGACAGAATGTTGGCTGTGTATCATTTACTGTAATAGAAGGCGCAACCTGCAAGGGGAGTGAGAAAGAGAATTGACTGCCTAGGTTTAATTGGCTTTCTGCGTGTAAAGTGCCCCCCATTAAGGAAACCAGTTCTTTACAGATACTTAGCCCTAAACCTGTACCACCATATTTTCGAGTAATTGAGGCATCAGCCTGAGTAAAAACATCAAATATTTTACTTAATGTCTCAGCATCCATACCTATACCACTATCGTTGACACTAAAATTGATAATTGCAATATTCAGATTGTCAGGTTTAGCTGAAACTATATCAACCCTAACAATTCCTTTTTCCGTGAATTTGATGGCGTTAGCAACTAAATTGATGAGTATCTGCTTTAATCTTAGAGCATCGACTAATACCGTGCGTGGTACGGAAGGGCCAATATTAATGAGTAACTCAAGTTCTTTCTCTGCTGATTTTTGCATCATCATTTGACTGACCTCATCCAAAATCGAATACAGATCGCATGGCTCCCATAGCAGATCTATCTTGTTGGCATCGATTCTAGAAAAATCTAGCAAGTTATTGATTAATGATAGTAATAAGTCGGCCGATTCAGTCACATAGCCCAATTGATATTGTTGCTGTGGATTGCTGGTATTTTCGAGTGCTAATTTGGTAAAGCCGATGATTGAGTTCATTGGAGTACGAATTTCATGACTTATGTTAGCTAAAAATGCTGATTTTGCTTTTGATGATTCTTCAGCGGCATTTTTTGCCAGCTCTAATTCGCAGGTGCGTTTGATAACCTCATCTTGTAATTTAACACTGTATTGCCTTAATTCTTCCTGAGCTATATCTCTTGCAGAAATCGCATTGCCAATTTGACTTAATAGGTTATTAAAAGCCAACTTTAATTGATCTATCTCGGTATAACTACGATTTTCAATTCTTAGGTCATAGTTCTGTCCTCGTGTAACGTGGCTAACAAAATCCGAAAATGATTGAATAGGACTGGAAATTTGTTTTTGTAATAAATACGATAATATTAAGGCGGCTAAAAAGCCGATCGTAATAACGATAAATACCACTAACACCGAGTTTTTTAGTAACTGCCAATAGCGAGAAAAATCTGCATATAAAAGAATGTAACCAATTTGATTACCTTGTGAATCAATTGACTTTGTGTAGACAGTGTAAAAGTTGGTTTCTTGATAAAGTTCTTTTGTACTATCAAATTCATTAATAACAGAAAAATTGGGTTTCCATGTAACATTATGTCGCTGATACTGTGCTAGGATTTGTTTTTTATTGTTTAGCAATATAGCCGAGATAATCTGCGTGTCATAGTGCAATGATGAAAGCAGGATATTTGCTTCTTCAATATCTTCAAAGACAATAATGGCTTTTGCATTTTCTGCGATGACATTCCCTTGTATACTAAGGTTTTCACGAATATCTTGTTTGATTTGCAGGCTTTGGAAAAAGATAAAAAGAGAGCCGGCAATCAATAGAGAAATTGAACTAGTCAAGACCAGAATAAAGAACAACCGAGCTTTAATCGACTTTTTTGACGTATTCATGGTTGTTCCGCCAGCTTGAGTAGTTGAGCTCTTAAATTTAGATTAGCTAATTGTGCTGCATCTTGGTTGATAGCAAATCGAATTCTATTGTCTTTCTTAAAAAGATAAATCATGCCATCTTGATGCAGAAATACGTCTGATTCACCTACGGTTAATATAGGGCGATTTTGTACGGCATTCAGAAAATGCTCTGTTAGCGCAGAAGTTTGTGGGATATAAAGCAAATGACATATAGAGAGATCATCTTTGGGTTTTACTTTAGTTACAGTGATAGCTTGTTGATTTCGCTGCCTACCTTTTAATACATCTTTTAATATTTGGGTGATCTTTTCATCACCAGCAATACAAAAAACCATATCAACAGATTTAAGGCTAGTCTCTGGCCATTCAGCAAATAACGAGAACCTAAATAGATACGCTGCTTTAATTGTTAATTCGCGCTGATCCAAAGCATAGCTCGGCTGCAGTATCATGGATAAAACCATCACTGTTTTAGCTAAAAAACACAGAACTTGCTTAGTATGCATTCGTAGGTATGATACTGGCTCGGTTAGTATTGATAAGATAATTTAAGCATTGCTTCTCTTGTTCTACCGGGTAAAGCTGGGTGGCCGCCATGGTAGGGCTGAACGTACTCACTTTTTTCGTTAAACAGGTCGTATACACCCAATCCCACATCAAAACCTTTTATAAACAGGTTTTTCTGGCGTAGGTAAATGTTGTAAACCCAGGTTGGTGCATGGTGAGTTAAGGTGTCACCATTGTAACCATACTTGTCACTCGCAAAAATTAATGTTTGATTCAGTGATAATGTAGATGTGATGTTGTTATGGGCATTTAAGGTTACTTTATGACTAGGAAAGCCAACATTTAATTTTTTATGTATTTGTCCTTCAGCTGTCTGTATTTGATACTTCTCAGCTGTATTCTTGATTGATTGATAATATGAGTAATTTAAGTCTAGGTAACCCCATGAATCGCCTTTGTAGCGTAACCCTGTTTCAATCCCTTGGGTATCCTGACCTTTGGCGTTAATAAAAAAATCAATATTATCCTGGTCTACTGTATAAAGAATAATATCATCACTTTGAATGTGAAATAAGTTGACTGTCCAGTCTAAATATTCAGTAGGGTGAAAGCCTAGCTCTATTTCAGTTGTACGTGTATGTTCTGGATCCACCTGGGATATTTCTTCAGTTGTGTCTGGGTTCTCATTGTATTCAGCATTTTTCTGATAATTACCACCGGTGGGAATGCGAAAGGCATGGCTATAGAGTGCTTTAAAATGAAATATCCCATAATCTTTAGTTATGGCAATACGAGGCGCGAAATTTGTACCATATTCATTATAAGCATCAAAACGCACTCCCGCTAGAATATTAAACCAGGGTAGGCTATAACTCCCTTCTGTATATACAGTATAACTACTAAAAGTTGGAAGTGGTTGTTTGAGGTCAGCTTTTTGTAGATCAAATTTATCAAGAGAAATGCTACTGCCTAAAACCAGATAATTGCCGGCCTCAGAAGCAAAGGTGCCTTTCGCGTTTAATTTATAATAATCTACATAAACACGTTCTCGTAATAAAGGCGCTCTATCATCAAGATATTTTCGTGTTCGTTCCCACGGGTTTTGCCTGGAAAAATAACCATTGATGTCTAATTTAATTGCTGGGCTGAAAGCATGTTGAAAATTAATATTGGCTGCATAAGTTTGAAATTTATTGGTTAAATAGCGGCCAGGTTTGCTCATTGTTTTGCCAAATCCATCCCTGCTGTCAACGCTGTAGTCATCAAGTAGTAAGCGTACATCCAAGTTTTTATATTTAGCATCAAAATTAAGCGTTAGGGCATCTAGTTCATTATTATCTGACATATCAAAACTATTGCCTGCGGCATCGTGATAAGTCTGGTCGCTACGATGTGCTATGCCTCGTTTGCCTGAAAAACTCAGTTCCAGATCCTGCCATTTTTTACCGGCTATCCATTCAATGTTTTTTCTAGCTTCGCCATCTTGAAAGCGTCCATAATTAGCACTTACTTTTGCACCATCAATTTGTTCAGCAGTCTTACTGATAATATTGATAACGCCCATTTCAGCGAAATTACCATGGACTATAGAGCCAGGGCCTCGAATGATTTCTATTCTATCGATTTGTTCAATAGGGAAATGGTTTCCGAACTGGGTAGTACCAAAACGATGTTCGTTTAGATTAATACCATCTATAAATACCGCAACTTTGCCTTCATGAGCCTGTATGCCACGGATACCCAAGCCAACGACATTAGATATATCAACCCCAAAATTAAAGCCAGGTACTAATTGTAAAACATCAATTAAATCCCGTGCGCCCATGTTGAGAATTTCTTCACTTGTTATTACAGAGACTATGCCTGCCGCTTGTTTTGTACATGTGGCTTTTTGATTGGCTGATACAAAAACGGGGATACTGGAAAGCTGGGTTAAATCTAGGTCAACAATATTGTTTGTAGATAAATGATCACAAGATTGGAGTTCATTGGCATGGGTGCTGAAAACACTAAAAATTAAAAGCGAATTTAGCAAGTGTTGAAAGAATCTAAAATGCATCTTAAAGAAACTGAGAAATTTTATGGAAAAAAAGCGTATTAAGTGATAATACCTTGCTTTTATTATGGATGGTAAGTTGTTGATATTCCATAAAATTTAATGACTTGTTGGCTGAATAATTAAATAACAAAATCATATTATAACGCTTGATGATATGATTTTATTAATTCTTTATCGTAACTTTGTTATATCAACGAATTTATTCTCAGCGGTTAATTCCATTTCAAAGTAGCCTTTAATACCATCTTTAGTTAAAAAAGATTGGATATTTCTGGCTGGAAAAGAAATCCTTCGACCATCATCAGCAATGACAGAAATGTTTTTAGCAACACCTTGATAGACTTTAAGGAATTGGTCGTATGGGAGTTGTAATGTAAAGCGAATGAGCTGATGTTGACTCATAATCTGATGTTTAAGCCGTTGGGGGGGGGGAAGAGGTCTGTCCTCGGTCGATTGTTTATTATATCGTGCCGAGGACGCACGCCCCTAGGTGATTTATTAACGCTTGTTTTGCAAGGCTGCAATACGTTCTTCTAAAGGCGGATGGCTCATAAATAATTTTTGTACGCCACCACCATTAATACCAAATGCGGCTAATTGCCCAGGCAGGTCTTCTGGATTATGCTGACGTTGTAACGCACGTAAAGCACTGATCATTTTTTCATTGCCTGCTAAACGTGCACCGCCGGCATCCGCATGAAATTCTCTATAACGCGAGAACCACATTACTAACATAGATGCTAAGAATGATAAGGCCACTTGCGCAATCATTTGAGTAATGAAATAACCCATGCCATGACCTTCTTCATTTTTTAGAATGACCCGGTCAACAAAATGCCCAATAATTGAAGCAAAGAAGTAAACAAAGGTATTAACAACGCCTTGCATCAGCGCCATAGTGATCATGTCGCCATTAGCCACATGGCTAATTTCATGTCCTACAACAGCTTCAACCTCATCTTGATTCATGTTATGCAATAAGCCTGTGCTTACTGCTACCAAAGCACTATTTCTACTCATTCCTGTGGCAAATGCATTAGGTTCAGGCGTTTGAAAAATACCGACTTCAGGCATATCTATACCAGCTTCTTTAGCTTGCTTAGCAACCACTGACATTAACCACTGTTCCGTTTGGTTTTGCGGACTTTCAATCACATGAACGCCCATTGCTCTTTTGGCAGACCATTTAGAGATAGCTAAAGAAATAAAAGAGCCTGTCATACCAATCACGGCAGACATCACTAAAAGCGCATTAAGATTAAGGTCAACACCATTGGCTTGTAGCGTGCTACCAATACCAAATATGCTAAACACAATACTGATAACAATCAGTATTGCTACGTTAGTTGCTAAAAAAAGTAAAATTCGCATCATATGAGACACCTATAAAGTCAATTGTAAGATTTAATTTGAATATGGGGGAGAAAGTCTTAAATTCAATAGACTGGACTGTTAAGATAACTAAAAGTTTAACCGATAGGGGGCTGAAATGAATTTTCTAAAAATAGTGGCTGTATTTTTACTAACTGCCAATTGCAGTTTTGCCGAGCAAGATAAATATAATGATATTTTAAAAAAACTACAGATGCCTGTTGGTTTTTCGATTTCCATTTATGCGGGTAATGTGCCTAACGCACGCACGCTGGCGTTAAGTGATAGTGGTGTGGTTTATGTGGGTACACGACAACAAGGTGCTGTTTATGCGGTTAAAGACAGTAATAATGATGGTGTGGCAGATAAACGATATGTTATAGCAAAAGATCTGTATATGCCAAATGGCGTTGCCTTTAAGGATGGGCACTTATATGTTGCAGAGGCTAATAAGATTATTCGCTTTAACAACATAGATAATCATTTGGCAAATCCTGAGAAAGCAGAGGTTATTTACGATGATTTGCCATCAGATAAACATCATGGTTGGAAATATTTACGCTTTGGTAAGGATGGCAAGTTATATACTGCCGTAGGTGCACCTTGCAATATTTGTTTGCCTGAAAAACAGATCTATTCTTCTTTAGTTAGATTAAATACTGATGGCAGCGATTTTGAAATTTTGGCACGTGGAATTCGTAACACCGTAGGATTTGATTGGCAACCTGAAACTAATCATCTATTTTTTACCGAAAATGGCCGAGATTATTTGGGTGATAATTTACCACCGGATGAGTTAAATCAATGGTCAGAAAAAGGCCAGCATTTCGGTTATCCTTATTGTCATGCAGGTAAAATTGCAGACCCTGAATTAGCAGGTGATAAACAATGTAAGGAATTTACCTCTCCTGTCTGGAATTTTAGAGCGCACATGGCGCCTTTAGGTATGCGGTTTTATACTGGCTCACAATTTCCTCAGCGATTTAGAAATCAATTGTTTGTCGCTCAACATGGTTCCTGGAACAGGACTAAACCACAGGGTTATCGTATTGCCTTGGTAAAGTTTAAACAGGGCAAGCCTGTTTCTGAGCAAAGCTTTATTAGTGGATGGTTGACTTTTGAAGGTAAAGTGTTGGGAAGACCGACTGATATATTACAAATGCCAGATGGTAGCTTATTAATAGCCGATGATACCTTAGGTGTCATTTATCGGGTTACATATGAGAAAGGTAAAAAATAGCAACTTCTGATTATCTATAAGTTATAAAAAATACAAAAAAGCAACCGTATCTGTTCAAGGTGGAAGATTAAGTAATGACAAAAGAATTCAAAATTATTAAGCAAGAAGTTGCTTATAAAGGTTTTTTTAGATTAGAAAAGTATCATTTGAAACATACTTTGTTTCAGGGTGGCTGGGGGGAAGAAATTTGTCGTGAACTGTTTATGCGGGGTAATTGTGTCGCAGTTTTACTTTATGATCCAGACAGAGATGAGGTGGTTTTAATCGAACAGTTTCGTGCAGGCGCAATTTTAAATCCGGATAGAGCATGGTTGGTGGAAATTGTTGCAGGCGCTATCGAAGAAGGTGAGTCAGCTGAAGAAGTTGCCTACCGGGAATCAGTGGAAGAAGCAGGTTGTGAAATTGAAGATCTGATGTTGATTAATGAGTTTTATACCACGCCAGGCGGATCATCAGAACGAATCAGCCTGTTTTGTGGCAAAGTCGATACCTCTAATGTTGGTGGGGTTCATGGCTTGGATGATGAGCATGAAGATATTCTTGTTACGGTTGAAAAATTTGATAAAGTTTATCAAATGGTTGAGTCAGGTGAAATTGAATCAGGCATTCCTATTATTGCGATTCAGTGGTTATATATAAATCGGGATAAGCTGAGAGCAAAATGGGGATAAAGTTAAATGTTATTTCATTTTTTGTTGCCTTTATGTAACGGAGTGAAATCAAGGTTTTTTGTTAATTTGTAACTTCTTATTTGTGTGAATAATAAGTTACATTGATTCCTTGATTTCGCTTTGCTGCATCAAAGCTACATTTGTAGCTGAAGTATAAAATCCCTCGAGGTTAAGTGTGGTAGCTAGATGATAGAAAACCTAATTAGACATCATAATATTGTTTCAATTATAGGTAATATTATGACTGTTCATGTTTCTTGTTCTAAAGGAACACAGGATATTGCCACGCGCTTTGGTGACTTGGCGCGGATTGAAGATACTAATGGCACGCATTCATTAGCTCAGGTTATTAAAATAAAGGGTAATGAAGTTTCATTACAAGTTTTTTCAGGTACTCAGGGTATGTCTACGGATGCATCAGTCCGTTTTTTAGGACATTCAATGCAGGTAACCTATTCTAGTAATATTCTTGGACGTATTTTTAGTGGTACAGGCCAGCCCCTTGATGGTGGATCTTCTTTACAGCCAGACCCTAAGGTTGCGATTGAAAGTGCATCGGTTAATCCTATGAAAAGGGTGTTGGCATCTAAAATGATTCGGACCAATGTACCGATGATTGATTTATTCAATACCTTGGTGGAAAGCCAGAAAATCCCTATTTTCTCTGTCTCAGGTGAACCTTATAATCAGTTCTTGGCACGTATTGGTATTCAGGCCGATGCAGATATAGTGATATTTGCGGGATTAGGACTGATTTTTGATGATTATCATTTTTTTCGTAGCCAGTTTGAAGAAGCTGGTGTTTTTGCCAGAACGGTGATGTTTTGTAATTTGGCTTCAGATCCTATCGTTGAAAGACTCTTGGTTCCAGACATGGCATTAACTGTAGCCGAACGTTTTGCCGTTGAAGAAGGTAAACGGGTTTTAGTGTTAATGACGGATATGACAGCTTATGCTGATGCCATGAAAGAAGTTGGTATTTCTATGGAGCATGTACCTTCAAATCGAGGTTATATGGGTGATTTATACTCACAACTGGCTAAGCGCTATGAAAAAGCCTGTGACTATGATGGTGCGGGATCAGTCACTATTTTAAGCGTGACCACCATGCCAGGTGGTGATGTAACGCATCCGGTACCCGATAACACTGGCTACATTACCGAAGGACAGTTTTATTTGCATAATAAAATGCTAGATCCTTTTGGATCATTGTCTCGATTAAAACAACATGTGATTGGCAAGATTACACGAGAAGATCATGCACAAATCATGAACACTATGATTCGCTTTTATTCAGCAGCTAATGAAACTGAGCAGAAACAAGCGATGGCATTTGAATTATCATCCTTTGATGAAAAACTATTAACCTTTGGGCAATTATTTAGACAGCGATTTATGGATATTGATGTATCACTGGCTTTAGAGGATGCGCTGGATTTATGTTGGCAGACTCTTGCAGAGTGTTTTGATCAATCTGAATTATTAATGAAACAGGCTTTGGTTGATAAATATTTCCCTGTTAATGGTTTAAGTAAAAATGACCAGACTATCATTTAGTAAAGCTTCCTTGCATAAAGAGGGTGCACAATTAAAAAGGTATCAACAATACTTGCCTTCGCTAGATCTTAAACGTCAGCAATTAATAGCCGAGCGTAGTAAAGCCATTACACAATTATCCGTAACAGAAGCGCAAATAAAAGCTTGCTATGCTTGTGTTGAAGAACAACTCCCGATGTTGTTTAATGAATTGATCAAGCTTGATGATTTGGTGTGGGTTGAGCAAGTTGTTATTAATGAAGAAAACCTGGTGGGTATTAAACTTCCCGTTTTGCAACAAATTGATATTAAAAAGAAAGAATATTCCTTTTTAAGTAAACCGCACTGGGTTGATCTGTTGGTTGTTAAATTAACAGAAATGTTAGAACTGAAAGTGCAGTTAAAAGTAAATCAACAACGTTTGGCGATACTGCAGCAGGCGGTAAAAAAAATCAGCCAAAGAGTTAATTTGTTCGATAAAGTGCTTATTCCAAAAGCACAGCAGAATATTGGAAAAATTAAAATCTTTCTTTCTGACGCAGAAAGAGCCGCAGTTGTAAGGGCTAAAATTACCAAGCAAAAGAGATTAAGGGATGATGTAGAACAGACTTAAGTCCGCCATAAATGCCCAGATTAGAGGATGTGCTGACGATAGGAAACGCATCGACTACCGAAAGATGCGCATCGTTCCTCAGCACACCCTATCTCTTTAGATATTTACCTTTATTCGAGAACATTATGTAATGGCTATTGTAAAGTTAAAGAAACTGTCGTTATGTGGTTTAAAGTCAGAAAAGACAGCAGTGCTTACCAGGCTTCAAGCTTTAGGTGGCGCGCATCTAATTTCTTTAAATCAATTAGTGTTTTCACCAGCGCTTGAAACACAAAAACATACGGAAAAATCTGTTCAAGCACTTAAATATCTAAATCAATGTGCTAAAAAAAGGCATCAGCTGAGTGATAAAACAAATTTTGATTTGCATGCAGTTGTACAACAGGTATTAGATTTAAAGGAACAATTACGAGATTTATCTGATCAACGTGATTTTCTGCTTAATCGCATTGAGGAAATAAAGCCATGGGGCAACTTTTTACTGTCTAAAGAAAATGATTTGGCAGGAATAAAGCTATGGTTTTATATCGTCCCTAAACGATTGATAAAAAAAATACAGTCTGACCTGATCTTTCAGGTGGTACATGAAGATAATATTTCCTGTTATGTTGTTGTTCTGTCAAAACAGGAGCCTCTATCATCAGGTATTCCTGTTTCTCGAACGCATACAGGTAAAATTCCTTTATCGCTGTTAAATAAGGATTTGCAAGCGGTTGCCTTAGCAATCGAAGATAAGCAGGCAGAAAGAGAGTCATTAACGCGTTGGATAGGGTTAATCACTTTAAGTCTGGCGGACTATGAAGATAATTCGGCATTAAAAGTGGCTAACTCATTAACTTATGATGAAAGTGCTTTGTTTGCTATTCAGGCGTGGATTCCTGCGCAGCAGCTTTCTAAATTTGGTAGCTTTGCTAGTGATAATGGTCTGGCTTTGTTAGTTGAGGATGTGTCTAAACAAGACCGTCCGCCGACTTTATTAAAAAACCCAGAACTTGTTGCAGGCGGGGAAGAGATCGTCAAGTTTTACCAAATGCCCGCATATAATGACTGGGATCCTTCCGCTGTAATCTTTTTTTCCTTTGCTTTTTTCTTTGCCATGATCTTATCTGATGCGGGTTATGCATCGGCTTTTTTTCTATTATTAGCATTAAAATGGCATAGACTGGGGCGCAGTATTCATGGCAAAAGGTTACGAACCTTAGCGTTTATTACACTTGCTTTTTCTGTGCTATGGGGCGTCTTGAGCGGCGGTTATTTTGGCTATAACCCTGCGCCAGAATCATTTCTTAGTCGATTAAAAATACTGGATATCAAAGATTTTGACAGTATGATGCGCCTATCTATTATTGTGGGAGGCCTTCATATTGTATTAGCCAATTTGATTAAAGCCTATCAATTAAAAGGCAAAAAAACTGCGTTGGCTTCATTGGGTTGGGTGTGTTTGGTTAGTGGTGGTTTTTTATTATGGCTGGCTGTAGAAGGGCAGCAGTCTGTACCTTATAGCTTATTTGTATTAGGCTGTTGTTTATTGTTATTTTTTAGTCGTGATATTGCCATAAAAAAGCCCAGTGATCTTTTTTTTCAGATATTGAGTGGCATAAAGAATATGGCAGCAATGAGTAAGCTGTTTGGTGATATTCTTAGTTATTTACGTTTATTTGCTTTGGGCTTAGCCAGTGCCTCATTAGCCATTACCTTTAATCAACTGGCGGCACAAGTCTATAGCTCGGGTTCTGGGTCTGGTTTAGATTTGTTGTGGAGTATCTTAATACTTATTTTCGGTCATACTTTAAACCTGATGCTGTGTTTGATGAGTGGCGTAGTACACGGTTTGAGGTTAAATTTTATTGAGTTTTATAATTGGAGTGTTTCTGATGAAGGCTATCCGTTTAAAACATTCTCAAAGAAAGGTAATAGATAATGTCTAATTTTTGGTTGGTATTAGGGTGGGTAGGCTTGTATGCACCGGTGGTATTAGGTGCTTTAGGTAGCATAATTGGTTGCTCAGTTGCCGGTCAAGCGGCTATAGGTGCCATGTTAGATACTGAAATGGGACATGGCCGATATGTTGGTGTATCAGCTATGCCTTCTTCGCAGGTGATATACGGCATAGTGGTGATGTTCTCCTTAAATCACCCCATTACCTTAGTCAGTGCCCCCGGCGTTTTTGTAGTGGGTGTATTGTGTGGATTGGCATTAATGTTTAGTGCTATTTATCAAGGACAGTGTTGTGCTTCTGCCATACATGCTTCAAAAATTAAGCCTGAAATTTTAGGTCTATCTGTTGCCCCCGCAGCTATTGTTGAAGGCTTCGCTGTTTTCGCTTTTATTTTCGCTCTGGTTATTAGTAATGGTATTCCACAGGCATAGCGTATGACTGATCAACAATCACAATATGCTTCATCGGGTGTGGAAGCACTGATAGAGCGTTTAAAAAACGAAGGTGTCGCTGCAGGACAAGAAAAGGCTGAAGATATAGTCATCAATGCCCAAAAACGTGCCGAATGGATTATAGAAGAGGCAGAGCTTGAAGCCAAAATATTATTAGATAATGCACATAAAGAAGTAGAGGCTTTAAAAAGATCGGGGCAGGATGCCTTAAAACTGGCGACTAGAGATGCCTTATTAAAGCTAAGGGATAGTTTGTTAGGTAGTTTTAGCCATGAAGTTATGCGTGTTGTGGGTGAACAAATGACAGAGGATGACTTCACCGAGAAATTAATTTTGTCGTTAGCGGGTGCAGTAAGAGAAAAGTCAGGGATTGATGAAAATAAAGCGATTGTTATTAGCTTACCCGAGCAGCGTATTGGTGTAGAAGAATTACGTCAGAACCCAGAAGAATTAAAGCAAGGACAGTTATCTCATTACACTGCGGCTATTGCTACCAATCTGTTAAGAAAAGGGGTTAGCTTTGAAGTTTCAGAGCAAATAAAAAACGGTTTATCTATCCGTTTAGTGGATGACGAAATGAGTATAGAGTTTACGGATGAGATGGTTTCTTGTCTATTATTAGAGCATTTGCAGCCGCGCTTTAGGGCGTTGCTACAAGGAATAGTTAAATAGCATTATGAATTATCCTGCTAATTGTAAATATGCTTTATTAATCACTAGTCTGCCATCGCATAAAAATTCATTATTTGATGAAAAGCATACCCCGCTTTCAAGAATACAGCTAGATAAACGTCTTGCGTTATTGGATGAAAAAGATGCCTCTGATTTGTTAAAGATTGAAGGTTTATTGCATTGGCCACAAATAAAAAATGAAATCGATTCAACTTTTGTCGATGAAACTCTATCTTCCATTGCATCTATTGATAATGATTTTATAAAAAACATTATTATTTGGCGATTAGAATTGCGCATTATTCTGGCTGCCTTAAGAATGCGAAATCAAGGTTTAAAACAAGCACCTGATGAAAAGCTATTTGGTTTTGATAGCTGGCATTTTTATATTTCTAATTACTGGCATGAAGCGGACTTTGGTTTAAGTCAACGGTTGCCTTGGGTGGCCAAAGTGAATGAATTGTTATTAGCTGGAAAAAGCTTTCAATTAGAGGAATTATTATTAAGTATCGTTTGGGAACATTATCAACGACAAAGTCTGGGGCATTATTTTGATTTTGAAGCGGTGATTATTTATGTGTTGCGCTGGGATATGATTTCACGCTGGAGTGGAAATGATAAAACCTTAGCCCTGACACGATTTAATCATTTACTCGATAGCGGCTTACAACAGATAGATTTATGATGAAGGAAAAGCAAACCACTGCAAAAATTATTGCTGTTCAGGATGATATCGTTTCAATTAAAACAGATGCAGGTGCATCAACACCGTTAACTAAAAATGAAGTGGTCTATATTTTACCTAGCCGTAGCTCAACGCCATATACCGAACGTTTAAAAGCTGAAGTATTACGCATTAAAGGCGATACGGCAGATGCTCAAGTGTATGAAAGTACTCAGGGTGTAGGGGTAGGTGATCCTGTCGAACAAACTGGCGAAATGCTTTCGGTTGAATTAGGGCCAGGCTTGTTAGGGCATGTTTATGATGGCTTGCAAAATCCCTTGCTTGATCTGGCTTCTGGGTATGGTTTTTTTTTACCAAGAGGGCTAGATTTGCCGGCTTTGGATATCAATACAAAATGGGCATTTACACCTTGTGTACAAACCGGTGACATTTTAAAGATTGGTTCTGTGATTGGTACAGTTATCGAGAGAGGCTTTACACATAAAATCATGTTACCTTTTGATCTTGAGGATGAGGTTGAAGTCAGTTGGATTCAAGAAGGGCAGGTAACTGTGCTAGAGCCAGTTGCCAAAGTGATGTTGAAACAAGGAAAAGAAAGAATCATCACTTTGCGTCAGCGCTGGCCAGTTCGTAAACAAATTCCAGAGAAGTTGCTTAAACATAATGTGGTTCAAAGGCAATACCCTACCGAACCGTTAATCACCCATTTACGTTTGATCGATACCTTCTTTCCCATTGCAAAAGGTGGAACGGGCTGTATTCCAGGGCCTTTTGGCGCAGGTAAAACAGTTTTGCAGAATTTGATTTCCAGAAATTCAGATGTCGATATTGTGATAGTTGTTGCTTGTGGTGAGCGTGCTGGCGAGGTGGTAGAAACCATAACTGAATTACCCAAAATGAGTGACCCCAAAACAGGGGGATCTCTGATGGATAGAACTATTATTATTTGCAATACCTCATCTATGCCCGTTGCTGCACGTGAAGCTTCTATTTATACGGGGATTACATTGGCTGAGTATTATCGTCAAATGGGTTTGGATGTCTTGTTATTGGCTGATTCCACTTCTCGTTGGGCGCAAGCAATGCGTGAAACATCAGGGCGTTTAGAGGAGATTCCTGGGGAAGAGGCTTTTCCGGCTTATTTGGACTCAGCGATAAAAAGTTTGTATGAACGAGCAGGGGTTGTGGTTAATAGTGATGGATCTAAGGGAAGCTTAACCATGATAGGTACAGTATCACCAGCCGGCGGGAATTTTGAAGAGCCTGTTACCCAGTCAACTTTGGGTACGGTAAAAACATTTTTAGGATTAAGTTCGGACAGGGCATATAAACGCTTTTATCCCGCTGTTGATCCTTTGCTGTCATGGTCTCGTTATAGTGAGCAATTAAATGCTTGGTTTGCAAAAGAACTAGATCCTAAATGGACCGAAAATGTGCATGAAATGCTTGGGCTGTTAGAAAAAGGTGAAAATATCTATCAAATGATACAAGTTGCTGGTGAGGAAGGCATTTCATTAGATGATTATGTGATTTATCAACAATCCCTGTTTTTAGATATGGTCTACCTACAACAAGATGCCTTTGATGAAGTGGACGTTGCCGTGCCGATAAACCGCCAAAAAGAAACCTTTAATAGAATAATAGCCTTGGTTAGGGCAAAGTATGATTTTACTGACCAAGAACAGGCAAGATCATTTTTTGTTAAATTAACAGGGTTATTTAAAAACTTGAATTATGCGCGATACAACTCAGCAGAATATGCAGGACTGCTTGTTAAAATACACACATTTTCTGAGAAAACGTTTTTGGATTGATAACTAAGTTTTTTGTAGACTTGATGTAACGAAGTGAAATCAAGGTTACATTTGTTTTTAATTAAGGATTTAAATATGGAAAATTTTAATATTGATGCTTATAAACCCAAAGAAATTGCTAATCGTATAGAACAAATTAGCATTAGTAAAAGTACATTAGACCCCTATAAAGTCTTTGCACTTTCTTTATTGGCTGGTGCTTTTATTGCTTTTGCCGCAGTGTTTTATACTATTGTTATCCATGATTCCACGTTAGGTGCAGGTATTACCCGTTTAGTGGGCGGCTTCGTCTTTTCTCTTGGTCTGGTTTTAGTTATTGTTGCAGGGGCGGAATTATTTACTGGTAATAATTTATTAGTCATGGCCTATGTTGATAAAAAAATAAGCTTTAAGCAACTGATGATTAACTGGGTCGTGGTTTTTTTTGGAAACCTTGTAGGGTCTTTAGGCGTAGTTTTTTTAATATACTTAAGCGATCAATGGTTAATAAGTGATGGAGCCGTTGGGGCTAAAGCTGTGATGATTGCCAATAGTAAAGTCAATTTAAACTTTATTGTTGCTTTTTCTCGCGGTATTTTATGTAATGCCATGGTTTGTATGGCTGTGTGGTTATGTTTTGCGTGTCATACGGTTACTGATAAAATATTAGCGATTATATTTCCCATTACGGGGTTTGTGGCGATGGGGTTTGAGCATTCCATCGCCAATATGTATTTTATCCCTGCGGGAATGATCGCAGAGATGAATCCAGATATTCATTCGCTGATTAATGCTTCGGTTGATCTATCAAATCTTAATATTTCAGGATTCATGTTTAACCTGTTCGCTGTCACATTAGGAAATATTGTGGGAGGGAGTGTATTTGTAGGTTTGATTTATTGGTTTATTTATTTAAGGGATTAAAGGTGATATATCCGATCTGATAGAGTGTGTACTTCTAATCGTACTTTGCTACTTAGTCTATTTGTAATCGTATTTATTTGGATTGCCTGGTATAGCTATACTTACCCCAATTCACTTCAGGTGATAGTGAAAAATTGGCCAATTACGCTCACCATGGTATTTGGGTCTTTTATAGCAGGTGCTACCAGTGAAGGGGGAGGTGCAATTGCTTTCCCAATATTCACTAAAGTCCTTCATATTTCTCCGTTAGATTCTAAGGTTTTTTCCTTGGCAATTCAGAGTATAGGCATGATGGCGGCTACCTTAACGATTATTGTCATACGTATAAAGGTAGAATGGCGCGTTATTTTATGGGCGAGCATAGGTGGACTGTTTGGCGTTGTTTTCTCAT
>WTAG01000481.1 GCA_013139755.1 Methylomarinum sp.
TCGGCCTGTTCAGCAAAAAGCTATTTGCAATAGCGAAACTCATACCAAACAGTTAAATCGGGCTTGTCCAACAAACGGTTCAGATTGTGGCTCGCTTCGCGATCACAATCTAACCTAATTCGTTAGATTATATAGTACTGCTTAGCTAGTTTTAGTTCTTACGCTCAAAACTCCTAGTAATCCAGCACTGAATAACCAAAAGATACTTGGCTCAGGAACAGAAGATGTAGATTCTGCTATTAAGTTTGCGCTATTTAAAGATACTGAACCAATTTCAAGTCCAAATGAATCAGATAAAATTACATTTTCTAAATTTAAAACTCCAGCCCCTATATCAATAACATCAAACGAAATAGTTGCAAGAATAGTTGGTAATAAAACATCTAAGCCAACAAAAGCCAATGTAGTCTCAGAAAAACCAATTGAATTAGAATTAATTTGATTTTCTAAGGAAAAAGTATCCAAGCCAAAAATGTCACCACTCACTATCGAGGTTGCACTCATTATTGAATTATCAAATTCTAAATCAAATTCAAAGCCAGATAAATCCAGTGTATTATTTAGAATAATATCAATGCTGATGCTAGATCCAGTATTGGAAGACAAGGAATTTTCAAGACTACCCCCAGAGATCATATCAACTGATAAAGTAGCTCCATGAGAAGTGCTTGTAATACTGAGAGAAAGTAAAAGAAGAAAAATTTGTACTATATTTTTTGTTTTCATAATTGTTAAGTTCATTATAATTAAAGTGTGGAACATCGTGTTCTTGAACAAAGCCGAACCACTGCTCTAAAGTCTAGAACATTGACTACGCCATCTTGATTGATGTCAAAATTGTTATTTGTTGCATCAGAACCAAACTTGCTTCGCATAATATTTAAGTCATCTTTATCTACATCACCATCTAAATCAAAATCACCAACAGAAGCGAAAATATTTAAATTAGTGATCTTCTTTTCATTCCCAGCTAAGTCTGACTCCCATATATCTGTAACTGCTCCTACGTTCTTAACTGAGGTTCTTGTAAATAAAATAGTATCATTTACTGAGTCCCACTTAGGGTGATGATCTCCCGTCCCCAAAGGATTCGTTACCTGCTCTAAGTTTGTTCCATTTTCTTTTATAAGCCATAAACCTGAACTACTATTTCGATTAGATTCAAAAACGATTCCTTTAAACCCCCAATCAGGGTTCCAGTCATCAAACATCCCAAAAGTAATTTGTTGAGTTTGACTGGCATTAATAGTAATAATGAAAAGATTACAAGATGCCTCTGCAATACTGCCTCCGCTCTTCGGTGATGTACACCCAACATATACAAGTCTATTATTATCAGGTGACCAAGCTAAATCACTTACTCGTAAAGATTGTAATCCTACTGCTTTTTGGTTATCGCCATTTGTACCCATTACCCAAAGTTCTCGCTTTCCAGTCCTATTGGATAAAAAAGCTATCTGCTGACCATTTGGTGAATATTTCGCCATTTGGTTTGAATCTATAGAGGTTAGTTGAGTTGGGTTTGTCCCATCCATTAGAATAGTCCAGATATTAGTATTAGGTGAATCATGATTAGATGTAAATATAATACTGCTACCATCTGGTGACCAATTAGGGTATTTCTCATCTGAATTTGGCCAATTTAATAACAGTTTTGCTCTTGAGCCATCTCGCTCAGAAAGCCAAATATCATTAGACCCACCCACATTTGAAATAAAAAGAACCTTATCCCCATCAGGTGAAACACTCGCCCAATCAGTCTGAGGCCCGCCAGCATGCTCATTTTGTGAATATACAGTTGTTGGCAGTATTACTAAAAATGAGAGGATACAAGTTTTTATTAAGTTTAAATATATTTTCATTTGATATTAGTCCTATTCAGCAGTTAATTCATTGTCAATAAAATCACGAATTGCATTTGCAATTCCTTCACTTGCATTATCGAGGAACGTGCTTGAATTTAGACGCTCTTCATCAGTTTCGCCAAAAAATTGAACTGTATTTGAATGATATGCTACTTCAAGAAGAGCACCTGAATATTCTTGGCTATTAATTACATTAAAACAACTTTGGTGAATTCCATCAAATGATAGGCCTCGACTATGTTTATCCAAGCCTAAAGCCACCATTTCTTCAACTAAAAGCTCAGCCAATTTGGGAGATGACTTTTCCGCTGAACAATAAAATGCTTCAGTGCCATCTTCAGTAGGTAATCGCGCACCATTTGTATGTATAGATACAAAAATATCAACTTCAAGTTTTTCTGCTTTTTCTTTACGTTTATTGAGGTCTTCAAAGCAAACGCTATATTCGCTACCTTTTCCGCAGCCTTTAGGAGCAAAAGGTGCTTTTTCAGTATTTCTCGTATAATAAACTATATGTTTTTCATCATCTATAAGTGATTGGCCAGCAGAAAGCCCTATATCTAACGTAAGAATATCTTCAATAAGACCATATGTCGGACTTCCAAGTCTCTGGTAAACTAAAAAGCCTTCTTCGGTCTCAATTTTTCCATGCCCTGGATCAATAATAATGGTATAAGGCCGACCATTAAATGTGAAGTCGTCAATAGTATAGGTATTACCACCATCTTTAAATGTTACTTTTGCAATTACCTTATCTTCGGGTGCGTTAACTTCAAGTAACTTATTTGCTGCTATTGAACTACCAGAACCTATATAGTTTGCTCCTCCAATTTGGTCTGCATCTAAAATATTCCCGTCTTTATCAAATGCAGTCATTGTGACATTTGTATTTGCAGTAGCACGAGCAGTGACACTTGAAATGCGTCCTGTTTCTTTTAAATCGAAAGTTGCTGTAATTCGTCCTCCATTTCCTGGTGTATCATAAATTAAATTTCTGCCTGAGAATGGTGGAAAACCAGTACAATTAAGTAGACCTCCGCAAGATAATACAGTTGCTCCTGTAAAGGATACTCCAAAAGCATCAAAATTAGAATCCAGTTCAGCAAGACCATCAAAACCAAGGGTGATTGTCTTATCTTCTGCGAATGAACTTTTTAAAATTACGAAATTTAAGATCACTAATATTATAGTGAACAACGTTGTTCTGAATTGAACCATGTTTATTTTCCTTCATTTAAGTTAAGTGTTATAAAAATTTAAAATCTAACGCCAAAATAACTGGAAACAAACGGGTAAAAATTGAATGACTGTTACCCTATAACTTTAATAAAAAATATGACTTTAAAAACAAGTGGAGCGTTTGCTTTCCATTTAATTTGATTGTTATAAAGCTACACAGCGAGAATTATTATGATACTACTAACAACAGGAAATAAAATAATAACTGGGAAATGCCCAGCTATTTGTGGAACAAAACTTTCTGCTATTGTGCTACTGCCAGGTGATATTAAAGATAATAAATTAGAAGTTTTGATTGAGTACATTAATGATACTTTGCTTACTCGCTTTCATCCAGAAGAAGACTCCTACGAGCTTGAGTGCTTTCTGAAAGATGCCTTACAAAAATATCAGAACCAGCACCATCCGAAGAATGAGCGACCATGACAACTTCATACATATGGCCTATCTCATCAATACTTAGTTCAACCCATTCACCAATCCTAGGAATTGATTTATATTTTTTACAGCCAAGACCCTTTGTTTTGGTCGAGGAAACATCTATCGTGATTAATTCATGCATGTGATCTTCCTTTTAATTTATAACGCCAAAATAACGGGCCACAAATGATAATAGAAGAACTATCCAAGTGGCATAAATTTTAATGAAAACATAACTTTTAAAAACCGCACCGCTTATTTGTGGTCGCTGTTGATTTTTTTGTTATGTCTTTGAATTTAAAATAACTTCCATAGAGTTTTTGTCACTAAAGTATTGCCTGTGAAATGGAATTGACACTAAATGAGGTTTTTTTCTACCTTCTTCAAGCAGAAAAAAATGAACGTTTCCAGCTCCTCTTAAAAGTAAATCCTTGTAGGTTTGTGATTTAGGAAACTCAAATGTGAAATATCCAGTACTAGCAGCTTCAATAGTATTAGGTAATTTAAGATTAGTAGGAAATCTATTCAGAACCACTCTTCCTTTAGGGTATTCATGAATAGTAGCACCACGACTCTCTGTAACGTAATATTCAACTAGGTTCGAAATTTTTATTTTTTTATTTGAGTTATTAATAATTTCAAACTGGATGTCCATCCACACTTCTTTACTGGTAGAAGCTTTACTCTCAGAGCTAAAGTATGCGGAGATTTTCCCAAGACTATCTGCAACACTACCAAAGGCGATAATAGCCATTCCAATTACAATGATGACAGCAATTATGCGATTGCTTTTGAACATAGAAAGGTAATTTTCAACCCAATTTTTCATACTATTTGAAATACTCTTTTACTTTGATATAGCGTCAGTTTCAGCGAATACCATAAGCTACTGTTATGTTTTTTTATTTACTAAATTTTCAATCATTCTATCGTAACTTTCTTGTCTTATCTGAATTGTAAATAAAACGGAAAATCCAATTGCCATAATTAGTGCTGTCAACGATGTAGTACCTTTTGTTACTACTGCAGCTAATGCCAAAAGAACAAGACAAATACCAGAAATATAAGTTAGCCCTTTAGATGAAAATTTATCTACTGCTTTAACCCATTTATTATTAAATATTTCTCTATACAAAAACTCACCATTTGAATAAGTAACCAACCCTGGTGTTTTCTTTAGCGCATAAAGAATTTTTACAACGTCATCATCCTTTAGAAGAGTGGTTATGTCTTTATGGTTCATTCTCACCCCATACAATAATCTAAATATTTCACAGGTTGTGTGTTTATTTTCATTCTTAATTGAATCATCGAGTTTCTCTAGCAACTCAACGCGTACCTTTTTTGACTGACTAAGATTATAAGATGTGGCTGCTATTGTTCCAATAATTGAAATTAAAACACCAACTAATTTTCCAAATGCAGAGTATTCCATGTAAATCCTGTTTTAAAACATAACGCTTATATCAGCTGACGCTGGCGGGTAAAAGTGAATACCGACAACAAGCTGATTTTCGGTTTAAAATGACCTCTGAAAAACACGTCGCTTCCAGTGGTCAGCTGTATATACTTGTTGGACGAAGCCGCTATCGCGGAGAATAAGAGCCAGCTCCGTGCCATAAATTAAATGTAACCTCGTCTCTTGAGTAAAAAGAGAC
>WTAG01000061.1 GCA_013139755.1 Methylomarinum sp.
TATCCTATGGTAATGATGCTAAAGAATCAGTCATAAAAATAACAAATCCTCAGACTGTATTTTTAACAGAAAGATTAGAAGATGCTATCACTCAGCATTATTTACTTGAGCATAAAAAATCACAAGCAGTCCAAAATATTTTCTTCTTGATTTCAGTTTTTGGTATTGGCTACATTTCCTTTTTATTATTCAATTTATCCAGACAATCCAAACAACTAAATAATGCTTTATTCGATATAAAAAACCAGCAATTTGCATTAAACCAACACGCGATTGTGAGCACAACGAATGTACATGGCGAGATCACTTATATTAATGAAAAATTTGCTAACATCAGTGGCTTTACAAAAAAAGAATTAATAGGACATACTCATTCAATGGTTAATTCTGGTCATCATGACATTACTTTTTTTAAAACCATGTGGCAAACAATTGCTCAAGGACAAGTCTGGCATGGTGAAATCAAAAACAAAACAAAACAAGGTGAATTTTATTGGGTCCATGCCACCATCGTGCCATTCTTTAATAATAAAGGAAAACCCACTCAATATATTGCTATTCGTACGGATATTACCTTTCAAAAAAGATTAGAAGAACAGCTACTTGAAAACCAAAATGTAATGGATAAACTCACCTCGACCATGGCTCAAGGTGTTTATGCCATGGATACTAATGGCTTGTGTACTTTTTGGAATAAAGAAGCTGAGCGTATTTTAGGCTGGCGTAATGATGATCTGATGGGTAAAGGCATTCACAATATCATCCATTTTCAGGATGCTGAAGGAAATCCCGTTCCTAAAGAGCACTGCCCCACTCAAAAAAGTATTCTAAAAAATGAAACGTTTAGTTCAGAATCTGATGTTTTTACCCATAAAGATGGCAACATGATTCCAATATCTATCAAGGCAGTTCCTTTAATTGATAAAGGGATCATTATTGGCTCCGTTGCTGTCTTTAGCGATAATTCCGAGCACTTATTTAATCAACAACGCTTAATGGATGCAATTGAAGAAGCTGAGCTCGCTAATAAAGCAAAATCTGATTTTTTAGCCAATATGAGCCATGAAATTCGTACCCCTATGAATGGAATTATTGGTATGACAGAACTTGCTTTAGATACTGAACTTAATCAGGAACAAAAAGAATATTTAAATATTGTTAAAGATTCGTCTCATGCCTTATTAACTATCATCAATGATATTTTGGATTTTTCTAAAATTGAAGCAGGAAAATTAGAATTAGAATTCATTGAATTCAATCTACATGATTTGTTAAAAGAAACCACCAGAACGCTATCTATCCGCGCCTACCAAAAAGGTCTGGAAATGATTTTAGATATATCGCCTGTCGTACCTTCTATTCTTTATGGTGATCCTGGCAGAATCCGACAAATCCTTATTAACCTGTTAGGGAATGCAATAAAATTTACTGAAAGTGGTGAAATTAAATTATCCGTTTTACTTTCAATTGGGGGAGGTGATAAATCATGCCTGCAGTTTGATGTGTCGGATACAGGCATTGGTATTTCAGAGCAAAGACAGGAAACAATTTTTGAAGCCTTTACTCAAGAAGATAGTTCGGTTTCCAGAAAGTATGGCGGCACAGGACTTGGCCTATCAATTTCCGCACAATTAATTCATTTAATGAATGGTGAAATATGGCTAGAAAGCATACCTAATAAAGGCACCACCTTTTCATTTACGGTATGGTTTAAACATCAAGTAAATACAGAACAAGATAATGCTATTGCCAGTTTACAAAATATCCCTGTATTGATTGTTGATGATAATGATTCAAACCGCCAGATTATGGGAGATTTATTTACCCAGTGGGGTATGTTAACGACGACTGTCGCAACCAGCCAGGCAGCATTAAAGGAATTATCTCAACCTACTCAACACTTTAAGTTACTATTAATAGATTCCATTCTTAGTGATATGACAGGGTTTGACTTAGTTAAACAAATCCAGAACCATCAGTTATACAATGAAGCCATTATTATGTTGCTTTCAAGTGGAATGGATGCAGCTGAAATAGACATGTGCAAATCGATGGGGCTTTCTGGGTATATTGTCAAACCAATGTCTCATTCAGATATTTTAGATGAACTGCACTCCGTATTTGATATATCGGTTATTGCTCATCACATCCAGCCAGAGACTAGCGAGCAAACTTTAACACAAGCATTAACTATATTAGTTGCCGAAGATAATCCTATTAATCAAAAACTAGCCTATGCCTTACTGACTAAACATGGCCATCAGGTTGTAATCGCTAATAATGGTTTGGAAGCCGTCAAGGAATTTCAAAAACATAGCTTCGACCTGATTTTAATGGATTTTCAAATGCCTGAACTGGATGGACTTGAAGCCACGCAACAAATAAGGTCACTAGAACAAAAAAGCCATCAACATATTCCTATTATTGCCATGACGGCCAATGCGCTGAAAGAAGATCGTGAAAGAGCGTTATCCGCTGGGATGGATGATTATATTTCCAAACCCATTAATTCAGCGCTATTATTCAACACCATCGGTAAATATTTTAAACACCAGCCTCAAAAAACTTCTCAAGAAAAACCTGGTTCGTCCCTTCAAACCTGTCATTGGGAGGCCGCCTTATCTCGCTTAGAAGGAGATACTGAAATTCTAGAACTGCTATCATCCATGTTTATTACTGAGCAGAAAGGCTATCTTGAAAAGATAAACACCGCATTCAATACTCAAGACTGGGTACTGTTAAAACGCGAATTACATACATTAAAAGGAGTTTGCTCTACACTGGGGGCAGATAAGGCCGAAGACTTATTAAAACAGGCCGAAGTTCTCACTCAACAAGAGCAGTCCATAGAAATCAAGCCTTTGATAATAGAGCTTGAGCAAGAAATAAAGACATTAACCGAAATTTTAAAAACCAGACTACCTAAGGCCACATGATTCACACGCTTTATATTGAAGAAAATATCCGCCAGCACGCCCGTACCCTTGAAGTATGTGATCGTTTTCCTAAAGCAAGAAAAGTCATTTGTGAACGTTATGGTGAAGTGTTTAATCCTAAAGCCCAAAACTTTCGACTACAAAAACAGCAACCTGCATTAATATTGGCAGAGAAATATAAAAACTTTGCTCTACCAGCACCACCAGGTTATAACATTGGAGCCAAAAAGAACTATTACTTCTCTCACATGCTTAATTGTTTGTATGATTGTCGTTATTGTTTTTTACAAGGTATGTATCAGTCTGCAAATTATGTTTTTTTTGTCAATTTTGAAGATTACCAGCAGGAAATCCAACAAATCTGTCAGGCATCACCCAATGACCCTATTCATTTTTTCTCGGGTTATGACTGCGATAGTTTGGCTCTAGAACCTATGACAGGATTTGCCGAACAGTTTTTACCTTTTTTTGCAGACATTCCAAATGCCTGGCTAGAATTAAGAACCAAAAGCACCCAAATTAGAAGTTTATTAAAAACAACACCCGATCCACAGACCATCGTTGCTTTTAGCTTATCACCCGATGAGATTGCCACTAAAGTTGAAGATAAAGCCCCAACTCTTGCTCGTAGACTGGATGCGCTATGCAAATTACAAGAGCAGGGTTGGCAGATTGGGTTACGCTTTGATCCTTTAATTTATCAAACGGGCTATCAACAACAATA
>WTAG01000242.1 GCA_013139755.1 Methylomarinum sp.
TAGCGGTGGCGGTAGCAGTAGCAATTTCACTAGAAATAATAACAATAACGGTGGAGGCGGAAGAAACAATGGAAATAATAACCGTAACAATAGGAGCAATGGAAGCAATCAATCAGGTAATAATAACAATGAATCAACCAATCAAAATTCACTAAATTCAATATCATCGTTACTAAAAGACATTAATTCAAAAAGTTCTGATTTACAGAGTATTCTTTCCGGAAATTCAGGGCAAAGCAATGCCTTATTAAGCAGAGCCATTCGCCACCAAGCCCCTATTTATGTCAGCGTGATTAAGCGTCAAAACCGGGTATTAGTACGCACCCGTGATATTGAGGCGATGAATCAAGTTAACTCTCTATACCAGCAAATAGATACTGAGAGTTCCATGTTATTAATGGAGGTAAAAATACTTTCTATTGATTTATCAGATGGTTATGATTCTTTATTTGATTTCAAAATTAAATCTGATAAAACCGCAATTACCGGTGGGCAAAGTGCAACCTCGGCTTTAGGGGACTCACTAGTGACTGCTGCCTCCGCTTTTAACCCCGCTCTTTTAGCGACGATCGTAAGCGATAAATTTGAAGCACGCTTACAGTTATTAGAAAAAGAGAATAGGGTAACCGAAGTTGCTACGCCTATTTTATTAACCACTAATCAAGAAGTGAGCCGAGTCTTTATTGGTGACGAACGTCCGATTATAAATGGTTATGAAGAATCAACTTCATCCACATCATCGACGGGTAGTTCTACGGTTATTAATAATTCCATTATCGTTCCTCAAACAGAAATAAGAAATTTAGGTACCACTTTATTTTTAACCCCAAATATTAATTCAGATCGCACTGTAAGCATTCGCATTTTAATTGAACGTTCTGGACTTAGCCCTACAAAAGCAACCATTCCAGTACAAGTAGGTAATGCCTTGGTTGATGCAGATATTGACGTGGTACAAACAGAAACATTTAGCGGCACAGTGGTCGCCAAAGACGGCACCTCTATTGCCGTAGGCGGCTTTATTAAGGAATCTGCAGGCGATAAAGAGACAAAAGTACCTGTTTTAGGTGATATTCCCGGACTAGGCTTCTTCTTTAGAGAACAAGCTAATTCTCGTAAACGCACAGAATTAGTCGTTATTATTCGCCCCTACATTACCACGACACCTAACGAGGCATCACTGGTTAGTCAGCGCTTTCTTGATAAAAACAGTATTCATCCCAATTCGCATGAAGTTGACAATATGGATATCTACAGTAATAAGGATAAGCGTCACAAAGGCTATCAACTGGAAAAACCGTTTAAAGAATATGATTTACAGGATAAATTTGATCGTTTTAAAGATAAAGGTGAAAGATCCAAACATAAAAAATCAATTTCATCTCAATCAAACAGAAGCATTGAACCTTCAAGCAAACAACAAACCTATGTTGAGCTGACCCAATATGCCGCTAAATCAGTTCGGTTAGCGGCTAATAATCGTGAAGTGGTTGCAGGGATTAGTCCAACAAAACTTGCCAATACTCGCTCGGCTGATTTGCTATACGACAGTCGAATTAAAGTTATTCCTGTTGCCAGTTGGCATAAAGGCGGGGTTCATGTCACTGCCCTTGCCTTATATAACCAATCAAGTACTGCTGTTAATGTTGACTTTAAACATCTTAAAGGTAAATGGTTGTCCTCCAGTATTGAGAGTGCCAAATTGAATAAACAAAGTGAACTGGGTGACTCTACCTATTTATATCTAGTATCTGCCGGCTCATTTGATGATATTGCTGAACGGATTAAAACAACTAAAAATTAAGTTGTAGCCCGTATGCAGCAAAGCGGAATACGGGAATTATGCACGCTACAAAATTAAATTTATTTATGAAAATAATCATTTTACCAACGGCTTTATTGTTAGCGTTAAATTGTCAGGCTAATACCAATTTACCTAATATGCAGATGCATGTGTTTAATGATGAACCTGAAGCTAAAAATACTCCACCTGCCATGCAGATGGTTATTTTTAGTAATGATGATTCCGTACAAAAGGAAGACAAGTCACAGGGTGATAATTTTAGATTGGCTTATGTGGATGATGACCAGGTTTCGGTTTATTCTGATGAGCCTGAAGTGAGTCATGCTGTTGAACATGATGATCGAACGATTGATATTGAGTTTTATGCGGATGCGGGCTATCGGCAGGATAAGCTGGATTGGAATAAAGCTTCCCCAACAGGAACACCTAATATTCTATCTGAATTAACCTGGGATAATCTTGAAATTGCGGTAGTAGAAATTGGCACCTCTATACACACCCCTTCTAACTGGGTAATGGATGCCAGGTTTGCATACGGTACAATTTATGAGGGAGATAATCAGGATTCTGATTATGATGGTAATAACAGAACACAAGAGTCCTTTCGTGGTTACGCAAACGCAGATGAAGGTAATACCATTGATACCTCTATTGGGTTTGGTTATAGAGCACTTATCATTCCAGCCCCGGCTCGTTTTAAAAAACCCATATTAAGCTTCACTCCCAAAGTGGGTTTCTCCTACCATGCTCAAAACCTGACGATGACAGATGGACAGGTAGTTATACCTACCTCTATAACTGTTGCTGAATTGGATAGTAAATATGATACCTCCTGGTATGGCCCTTGGGCTGGTTTTGACAGTGAATTAAGTATTGCTGACCGCTTTAGTCTAACGACTAAGTTTGAATATCACTATGCTTATTATGAAGCAACTGCAGAATGGAACTTAAGAACAGATAGGGAGCAACCTAAAAGTTTTTCTCATACCGCAGAAGGGACAGGTTTTTTAGCCTCTTTGGGTAGTCAATATAAATTAAACCAAGACTTATTTCTAAATGTATCAGTCGATTACCAGGATTGGCGTGCAGATAAAAAAGGGCGTACAACTGAATTTTTTATTGATGGTAGCCGGTCATCTCAGAAACTTAATGAAGTAAATTGGGAATCCATGGGGGCTAATGTGGGATTACGGTTTGTTTTTTAAGACAATCGTCTCTGTACTTTCTTTATACACTCAGTGTTGTTAAAAAGTTTTTCTATATATGGAACAAAAAATCAATCTACGCGAGGGAGATTTGCGGGCATTGTCCTTACAAGATTCAGCACTCTATCATCATTTTTTCTTTCTAGGTCAGTAATTTAATATGAACTTAACACGGATTAAAAAACAAACTGGGTTTACCTTAGTTGAGTTATTAGTGGTTATGCTGGTTTTAACCGCATTAGCCTCTATTACGCTTGAAACATCTAAAGATATTGCCTTTCAAAGCCGGTATGAAGTGACTAAAGACCGTTATGAAAAGATAAGACGAGCAATTATTGGCCGACCTGATGTCTTGATTAATGGACAGCCGGATATTTCTGGGTTTGTGGCTGATATGGGGCGGTTACCTAGGAATATTCAGGAATTGTTGGTGCAGAATTATTGCAGTGATGATTATCGTATTTCTGATAATACGCCAGATGCTACAGGTATTACAGGGACTACTGGAACAACCCCCGCAGAATGGTGTATTTCAGAAACAGATACACCTGGAGGAAATTGGATTCCACAAAGTGATGATAATAATTGTACTGGATCTGATGCAACGCTAAAGACTCAGGCGCTTTGCGAATCTGCAGGTGAAGTTTGGAGTGGCTGGAAAGGCCCCTATTTAACAACTCAAAAACCTGATTATGAAGCTAATGCTTTTTCTGATGGCTGGGGTAACCAAGCATCAGAGACTGATTTTACCGATCATAATTATGGCTGGGCTTTTTGCTTGGGAGACTCTCCTGATAATGCAGATACAAGCACATGCTATAGCCCAACAAATACAGGCGCCGGAACCAATCAACTGGCATTTCAAAGCAAAGGTAAAAATAGCAGTATTAGCACCACCGACTCAAACTATGATAAAGATTATCCAGACAATCAAATATTGTTTAATTACAAACGCTGGATGGTATCGATACCCAGCATAATTGTCACTATGCAAACACCCGTTCAAAATAAATTTAATTGCTCTACAAATGGTGTTGCAGAAAATGCCTGCAAAAATACAGCGAACTGGAATTGGTTTGGTAAGCCAGAATGTAGAAATTCAACTAATGATCCCCTACCCTTGCTGCTCACGCCATTATCATGTGAGGCCACCAGTGGGAATAAGTGGCATTGGTTTACTGGGTGGCCGACAGACATACAATTTTGCGTTGGAGGCACATCAACTGGACTTGAAGTCACAGCATCTGAATGTACTACGGTCTCTGGGAACTGGGTAACAAAAGGGTTGTGTAGTGGTGGTAGCTCAATTGGAAATGAAGCCACATTAACTGAATGTTTAAGCGCCACTCCTACTGCGGGCACCTGGAGAAAAGGCTGGTGTGTTGGAGGTGCATCTACAGGTGATGAAGTTGATGACAGTGCTTGTGCTGCAACATGGTATGAAGCCGAGTGGCCACTAAAAATTGGGCGATGTTCAAATCGTTTTTATATAACACAAGCATCATGTGAATCTGCAGGTCATCGCTGGATAGAGCCCTTTTGTACAAACCCTGGTAAAACAAAAACTACATGCATTTTAGCAAATGAAAGTTGGGTAATTCCTTTTTGTTCAGTTTCAGGTATTTCAACTAATGATTCCAATTATACAGAAGTTAGTTGTGTTGCTTCAGGAGGCATCTGGGGCGGGTGTATTGATAACACAAATTCAAAACAACATTGTGACTCGAATGGCGGTAATTGGGTTTCGTCATCACAGCAGTTAGATCTAGTATTAACTCATTTAGATGGGGCTCACTCTGTTAATGCTTCAGCTACCATTGAAGAAAATGGGTTAAACCAAAATGTCGTTTTTAATACCTCATCTAATATGCCGCAAGGAGTGGCCACATTGAATATATTTAAAACAGGAACAACGGATATTTACCCTCCTTCCTGCTCTGGTTTAAATAACGATACAAACACAACTGATGCATTTAATTCAGATTGTAAAAAAATAGGAGGAACATTATTAAATAATGGATTATGTGATGATGTAACTATTAATGACTGCACTACAGGTACTGATGGAACGAGCGGAGTATTGTTAAGAAATACTTTAAAGATTACCGTTATGCCTTTTAACACGATTACAACTGTAAAATGGTAATGAATCGTCTTTTTAAATGGTGGGGTATGCTATCGCTTATCCACCCTACATAAGGAATAAAGAGTGATATCTATTAAACAAAGGGGAATGACCTTAATAGAACTCACAGTGGTTCTATTAATTTTAGTCGCACTGGCAGGGTTAGCAATTCCCTATGTAAGCGGCACAAGTAGCAAGGCACTGTGTGATGCAACTGATATATCTATGGCGAATATCAAAAAAGTGATAATGGATAGATATTATCTGGACACGCTGGGTAAGTTTCCTGCAACTGAAGGTGGCATTGATTATAGCTTAAATTACTTAATGACCAGTGGAGGTTGGCCAAACTTCGACCCTGATAGTCAGATTGGATGGCGCGGCCCCTATTTGCAAGGTGCGATTACTTTAGGTACTACTAATATATCTATTCTTGATAATTCTTTTCAAGACATTTCAGCAGCACCAAATCACCATGTAAATAAAGATTTTGTAGCTAATGATTTCGCTGTATTTGATGGGTGGGGACGGCCTATTGTCATTCAGGTTACTGATGATTGTGATAACTGGGAGATAACCTCTATGTCAGGGCAACAATGCGCCCGCCTTGTCTCAGCAGGTCCCTTTGGTGGTCTTGGAATTGGTAACGCAGCGATTGATACCCAGATTTTAAACGATACCTCCACACCTACAGTACTAGAACAGCACCGACAAAATGATGACCGTATTTTATACTTAAATGCACCTACACCAGCTCAAGATGTAAATCCTAGTTGTGATAATTAAGAGCCCTTACCTTCAAAGCCACTTATCTCTCCTTCTCCACATTACTCTCTAGCTTATCTAAATTTAACGTAATTACTCAGCGTCAAATGAGGGATATAGTTCTGAAGCCCTCTCCTGCCGGAGAGGGTTGGGTGAGGAGATGTCATAATAATAATTTTTTTCTTACTTTTTGTCGTTAAAAAATAGAAAAAAGCATTTTGCAAAAGAGAATTATTTAATTCCTCCTCACCCAACCCTCCCCAGCAAGGGAGGGCTCAAAAGCTAGCCCAGTTTAGACATATTGCGGTAATGTTAAATTGCGCTGAGTAGTTACAATTTAACAGCTATTTTATCCACTATACTTTTATCTTCCCTACTTTAAAGAGAAAGTCATGCGTATTGGTTTTACTTTTTTCTTATTACTCGTTATTTATTCAAATAGTTATGCGGATAAGCCCCCGCTCTCTTTGGCGAAAACATATCAGGGTGTTGAGGATATATCTCAATACTGGGTGAGTGAGAAGTTAGATGGTGTGCGGGCTTATTGGAATGGACAACAACTTGTCTCTAGACAGGGTAATATTTATTCTGCGCCTGTTTGGTTTACCCAGTCGTTTCCAAAACAGGCATTAGATGGTGAACTTTGGTTAGCACGTGGACAATTTCAACGCTTGGTCAGTATTGTTAGAAAGAAACAGGCTGTTGATGATGAATGGAAAAGTGTACGCTATTTTGTGTTTGATCTTCCCCATTCAAAACAAACATTTAACGTGCGCTTAAAGGTTTTACAGAATTTAGTTGAGCAATCACACAGTGTTTATTTGCAAGTCGTTAAACAATATCGCTTAAGTGACAAAATGGCATTGATGCAATCATTAAATCAAGTGGTTGATGCCGGTGGCGAGGGGTTAATGCTTCATCATGCAGATGCTTTATATCATTCCGGACGTAACACCGATTTATTAAAGGTAAAACCTTTTTATGATGCGGAGGCAACAGTGATTGCTTATATCGAAGGCAAAGGAAAATTTAGCGGATTATTAGGTGCTTTATTGGTCGAGATGCCTAATGGCTTACGCTTTAAGGTAGGTAGTGGATTTAATTTACAGCAAAGGCAAAATCCACCCAAAATTGGATCGGTGATTACTTATAAATATTTTGGGAAAACCCAGAAAGGGATTCCTCGGTTTGCGAGCTTTTTACGTATAAGAAAGAACATATAGCTTCTAAAAAATTGATACTAGATCAATATACGATCCTGGGTCGCAGGTTTTAACCTGCGCCCCAGCTTATCGCTTATTTAAACTAGACTTTGTGAT
>WTAG01000673.1 GCA_013139755.1 Methylomarinum sp.
ATAATTACATCCAGTGTACAATTAAGAGCAGTACTGTTCGTTCCACAATAAGCTACTTTTAACTGCCTCTGGTGTGATACATTATGGCTCTATCATTAGTAACCCCACTGACTTCTTTGGGTTGGCTACTGCCCGTTGCAAACTCACTTCAATCTTGTCTCTATATTGATAGATTAGACTGGCGCTTGACAGCCAATAACGGACAGTTAAGTAAATATTACTTATCTTCGCCAAGTCTTCCTGTATATACCAGTCTCAGGTATAACGATTTATAATATCACTCAATTTTTCTTCCAAGATAGGCTTGATGAGATAATCTGAAAAACCTATAGTTGTTAGCGTTGAAAGCTTTTTGGCTGATGCATAAGCAGTCATTGCAATTATAGGCGTGTTCATACTCAAGAAAACTGGGTTATCCTTTAAATACTGCATAACTTCTATTCCACCTAGTCCAGGCATACATAGATCAAGAAAAATCAAATCAAATGAAGTTTTCTTCATTATTGCAAGCGCATCTATACCGTCATTAGCTTCGGTAACATTAACACCAATGTTAGTCATCAGGATGTTTAGTAGCATGCGATTTATTTCATTGTCATCGACTACCAATATTGAAACAGAGGGCGTATTAACTTTTTTGATAGTTGTTTTAACTTCCTCAGCATCTTCTTTCTGTGGGGGCAGGATAGTCGCTGAAAACTGTTTTTGAAGACAGTTAAGTAGTTCTTCAAGATTCACTGGTTTTGAAACAAAGTCGTTACACCCTGCGGCAATACTATCTTCTTTGTCTTTTTTATATGCATTGGCAGAAAGAGCAATAATGACAAGGTTTTCACCAATTTCAGTTTCGCGTAGTTGCTGACACACTTCTAATCCATTCATTTCCGGCATCACTATATCCATCAACACCACATCGGGATTGTATGTCTTCACCCGAGTGAGACATTCTTGGCCACTAGTCGCTGTATTAACTTCAAATCCAATCGAAGACAGTAATCTACTTAACATCATCAAATTATCGATATTGTCATCCACAATCAGAATTTTTAATGGATCAGCACTTGGTGGAAGACCGTTTTCTAATGTTTTGGCTGGGATACTTACGACAGGTGCTGCGGGGAAATTAAGCTGTACTTTAAATACGCTTCCTTCCCCTATTTTGCTTTGCATTTGCAGTTGACCTTCCATGATATCAACCAGTTTTTTGCATATAGAGAGACCGAGCCCTGTGCCTTGAATACAATCATTAGGAGTTGATTGTTGAAATGGTTCGAAGATTTTCTTGAAGTTGCTCTCCTTAATTCCACAGCCAGTATCTCCAACCTCAATACTCAAAACATTGTCATCATAATGGATGTTCAACCAAACTTTACCATGATCAGTGAACTTAACCGCATTACTTAATAGGTTAATCAATATCTGTTTTAAGATCCTTTCATCACCATAGATAGTCTTTGGTATATCAGACTGCACTTTAAATTCAAAATGAATGTTTTTTTCTTTTAGTCGCAAACTGAATATATTGACAATGTCTTTCAATAAGTTCGAGATGCTGAAGATTTGTTTATCCACTTCCAGTGTATCCGATTCGATCTTGGAAAAATCTAAAAGGTCTTCTATTAGTGACAAGAGGTATTCACCACTTTGACGAATAATGCCGACATATTTTGTCTGATCATCATTAATCCCTTCCGATCGCTGAAGCAGTTGAGCATAGCCTAAAATACCATTTAAAGGTGTTCTAAGTTCGTGGCTCATATTGGCAAGAAACTCAGTTTTAGCTCGACTGGCTGTTTCGGCTATATTTCGCGCCTCAATCAATTGTGTTTCATTCTGTTTACGTTGGGTAATATCAATAATCACCCCTTCCAGAAACGTAAGATCTCCATTCTCATTGGAAACACCTTGCCCTCTTTCATGTACCCAATGTACCGAACCATCGGAATGAAGCATACGATAATCCATCATGTATGGTCTTTTTTTCTCTATTGCTTTAGAGACGATGCGCCTTAAGTTAAAACGGTCTTCAGGATGAACAATATCTATTAATTTGTCGATTGAACCGTTGATAAAGTCAGAAGCCGGATAGCCTGATATTTGAATAATCTCATCACTAAGGAATTTGATGGTCCATGTGTTTTCAAGCTTGAAGCGATATATTGCTCCAGGTATGCTGGAAACTAGAGCCAGAAAATGTCTTTCATTTTCTCTTTCAAGATTATTTAAAAGTCGTCTGTTTTCAATTATGGTAAGAGCGGCATTGATAGTATTCAATACATGAGGTTTATAAAATCCAAACTGACCAGAATTATCTTCCAATACATTAATAAAACCTAAATATTGTTGTTGGATTCGTAAAGGAATGTTCGTTAAATTCTCAAAAGGTTGTAAATAAAAGATGCAGTCGGTGTATTCGTAAAGTTTGTTGCATTTATCACAGTGTGAATCCATGAAAGTAGAACTTACGATTTTCTTTTGGCCCCAACAAGCATTGATATCTGCAACACCAGGGATATATTGAATTGCTTGACAGAGAAATTCGATAACTTGCTCTTCATTTGGCAAGGAACTTATCACTCCTTGAACAGCCAGTAAGTTACCTAGTATTTTTAATTTGCTCATGGAATCCACACCCTAAATTTTGAGGTTCCATGCGGTTTAAACACCTTATTTACTCAAGGCAGCACATTGGAAATCAGCTGGATTGGATACATTTTCATAGTATGGATTACTGACAATACGACCTTGAGCAATCATATAAGGGTGAACTCGTAACACGTCCATTAACGTTGCTCCGTCAAACCGGTTAGCATCGTATTGACAAATAACCACCATTGGATGGGATTCAATCAGGTTATTTATGCCACTTTCGTACTCGATGAGCTTGTCGCTCCCAGGTATTCCTTTCAATGACCAGGTCATTTCACCACTCAGGCGTACACCGTCAAAACCATCACTAATTCCTTGATCATAACAATTACAGAGTGTTTTCCACATAGATTCAGGGTTGAAAACACCTGTAGGATGATAAGCTTTTGCCGTTTGACAAAATCGAATCTGGCCAGATGCTTCCGCTCTCTCAACGTTAACATTATACTTTGAGAGGGATTGGCGTATCTCTTTGGCAGGCCATTCATCATAAAAATATTCCACCCTATCGTTGTCTTGAAAGGCAGCGAAGATAAATTTTTCAATTAGTGACCTACGTTCTTCTTCACTTTTATAGATAAGGCACATATGCGTGTTTGAAGGATAATTGCCATCAATAAAACCCATATGGATATGTCTTGATTCTTTTTCTGCACACATAATTACATCTTCACTATTGGTCTAGGATCAGTATACATCCAGATGAACCAGAGGGGCTATGCAAAAAACAATCATGTTATGTGTGGTTATTCTTACGAAATCTAGAATTCACCTCATTTGATCTTTTTTTCATAGCATGATCCCGTATTTCTTGGAAAAAAACTTGCAGTTGGGCAGTACTATGGCCGTGTTTTATCGAATTAAAAAAATATTGACTGACCGTTGCGGGTCCAGGCTGTGTGAAAACTCAAGATTAACAAATCTGGTGGTAAAACAAAGTGACTTTATAAGCTGAATTACACTGAAAGTGGAATAAATTAAACAAGGTAAGTGTTATTCTGATTATGGCGTGTAACCCTGTCCCTTTCGACGCCGGAAATTTTGAGTTTTCACACACTCTGGGTCGATGGCAGTCTTTCAATGTAAGATTTGATTGTATTAGTTTATATAAATATCAGGCCAAGATTGCGACAATACAGTTAGTGACTAAGGAAAGATTGGGAGCTGTTGGAATTGCTAATCCAATTCACCGTGTTCAGCAATTAAGTTGATAATATCAACATCACACGAACCACAACCAGTGCAGGCTCCCGTGGCGCTTGAGATTTTATCTAGATCAGCTTTTTGTTCAATGAGTGACAACACTTTTTCTTTGGTTGTTCCAGTGCAGTCACAAATTATTTCATTCTGTTCTTCTTGGTTGATTTCGTTCATACAGCGTTTTTAGCTTTCAAAAGGAGGCTGACTGTTAATGAGTAGGGTAGAAAGACTCAAAAACTGCACTTGCTTAACGTCGGCGTTATTTGGTAATCGTTTATAACTTACAAAAAATAATATTGGTTTTGCAGGGTCATCTATTTATCGGTGACCTATTCAACCAATATTGTGTAGCAAGCTCGTGTGCTTTTTCTTGCGTATTTGCTTTTCCAATTAATTTTAAAGCAATCGCTGTTGTACCTATAATAGTAGCTTCTGCAAATTCATCATTAATTTCCTCTTGCCATAACTGCGCCAGTTGCTGTGGGTCAAGATTTTCTGATTTTACATGGCGACGGGCAAAAAGAGCAGGCCATTGCTCTTCAATCAACTCATTGTTTTGTACCGATTGAACCAGACAATCCATATCAGGGTTGCGCTCAGTTTCTCCGCCTTCGCCTTTAAGTACAGCCATGCTGGGTTGATTTAATAATAGCGCGGCTTTTTGATGTACTTGTCTGTAACTAGGATGAAAGATACCTTGTATAGCATGCGAGGCATTTAATGGGTTAAGTAACCTGACTAATGTGTGTACAGGAGAGCGTAAGCCCATTAAAGGACGAAGGTTAATCATCTCATACAGTTTAGGGCAGAAGTGCTCTAAAGAAAGGTAACTAAAATTATGCTGCTCAATTTGCGATAGAGATTCCTCTATACTGTTAGCTGGTTGATGGCCTAGGTATTTTAGTACATTCTGCGTGTAGATACGCCCTTCTGTATGACCACCTGCACCATGCATAAAAACACGCACACCATTTTCGGCCAATAAAAGGGTAGAAAGTAAAAACCAAGGTAAGTGACGGCGTTTTCCTGCGTAAGATGACCAATCTAAATCCACTTTGATTGTTTGCTCAGGAATAATGAAGGATTCTCTGGCGGCTTGTACAAATCCTGCTAACTCTTCAGCTGTTTCTTCTTTTACCCGCATTAGCATTAAAAACGCACCCAGCTGAATAGGTTCAACTTGATCCGCCATAATCATGCCCATGGCTCGGTAGGCTTCATCTTGTGTTAGTGGACGTGAACCTTTTTTACCTTTACCAAGAATTTTTATAAATTCAGCAAAGGCATGTTCTGTTTGATGATCGCTCATGAGCCTAAAGATATTGGAAAGTAATGATCGACTAACAAGGCAGCAAACATAATCATTAAATAATTAATTGAATAGAAAAATGTTTTCATCGCTGTTTTATTGTCTGTATGACGCATCATTTTTATGGCGTAATAGATAAAGCCCAATCCTAATATTAATGCAGTTGCCAGATAAATTAAGCCACTCATGCCTGTTAA
>WTAG01000548.1 GCA_013139755.1 Methylomarinum sp.
TGGTTGAATTTCTTTTCCATACCAATGTACATGATACGCAAACCATTGTTTTTTATATCATCATCGGCTTGGGTTTATTGGGATTATATGCCTTTATGCGCACGATACCGCCGTTTTTCATAAAACAGTGGCGCAACTACCGTGTGTTTATACATCGTAAAAAATCGAGTTTTTTGTATTGCTGGCGGGAAAAACCTTTAATGCATAAAATCAGCATGATCAGTGCCGTGATTATTGCTAGCTCTTGTTATGTTATGTTCTTTATTTGATGTGCGCGCTGCTTAACATGGGACACCTAAAAAACAGTAGGGCGCAGCTTGGGATAGCTTATCTAGCGAAGCGCAGATAACGTAATCCAACCTACGCATCCACCTTACGGATTAAAACATTAAGTAAAACAAGCTGGCTGACCCTAATGCCGCTACCAGTCACACATTAAACAGTTGAATTATAAGAATAAAAACCAAATATTTGTCATGTATTCTAATATTACAATCACTTTAAAAACAATAACTTGAACAATCATATTTTATATTTTGTTCTTCAATTTTCAATAAACAAAGTCCGTAAGCTATTGTTTATTACAGCCGCGTTCATTTTTAATTCTGTATAAAATCCGTAACCAATTGATTTATTAATACTTAAAATGATTGGTAGCGGCATTACTGGCTGCCCCCTTAGTATTTACAAAGATCGGTTGTTTAAAAGTACATCAATAAAATTAATATACAACTGTTCAAGTCATTGTTTTTTATAATCCATTCTTTTCATGAAATACAGAAAAAACTTGACCATAATCATTATAATTCAATAGCTTAATATCTGACTGGCAGTGGCATTACTGGCTAACCCATTGAATCATATTGTGATGCTATTGGCAGTTAGCGCATATTGTTAACTGGGTAACTTGATATTAATGATGGGCTCTACTAGTATTTGATTATAAATACAAAAGCCAAACCTAATCGAAAGGTAGGGACGGAAAGCCACGGGTCTTATCAAATTAGTTGAAAGATAGCCGGGTTGTATGAGTTATAAACTCCTCAATTCCCCCTGCCCTTACATTCACACATAAGGGAACAAAATATGAAAAAAATTACATTGGCCGTATCTGCTTTACTATTAAGCAGCCTGACACCGCCAGTATTCGCTTACGGAACAACGTCTACCGGACTGGATAAAATAGTTGAAATTATCAATACCGATGCAAGACTGGCAAAAAAAGTTTCGCCTGAGGGACTTGCAATTGCTTCCAACAGTGCCGACAGGATGAATGAAATCATTCTTGAGGCAATTTCCGCCAAAGGCTGTGCCAACGATGGCCAGATAAATGCGGCCGATGCTCGTTCTATTAATGATTATATTTATGATCATTATTATGACGAATGGGTAGATTTACATGGCGATGATGAAGGTGGTGTGGAAACTGGTTTTCACTATGTACAAAATAACGGTAATAGAACGATTTTATTTGGTAAAAATGCGATTAATGCTGTCGCCGATGGTATGTATCACCTCGGCTTTGAAAGCACCCGCAAGTTTCGCTTGAAAAATGAAGATGGAAACAAAAATAAAACTTTCATGAAAGTTGCACACTGGCTAGATGCATTATTAGCTGAACAGCTTAAATCAGGTGTTTTGAAGAATGTACAAATTGAAGAGCCTCAAAGTACAACAGGTAACGGTTTAGATACTATCATCGAAACTATTTATAATGATCCGGTTCTACAAATTCGTGTTTCTCTGGATGATATGCGAGAAGGTGCTCTATCAGCAGCTGCGATGAATTCTTTGATCATGGAAGCGATTGAAAATCAGGATCTGAATATAGACAATGAAATTTCGGTTGCTGATGCTAAAGCGATTAACAGTTATCTGCAAAATCACTACGCCGAACAATGGGCAGAATTACACGGTGATGATGAGGAAAAAGCTGAAGAAACTGGTTATCACCTGGTTCAATCCGATGGTGCTAAACATTATATATTTGGTGAAAATGCGGTAAATAAAGTATTTGATGGCATCTATCACCTGGGTTTTAAGGCACATAGCAATGGCCGCAGACTGCTGAATGAAGATGGTAATAAAAATGCCTCTTTCAATATGGTTGCTTACTGGCTCGATTCTTTAATCAATCGTTAAACAATAATTAACTTGCTCCCTTTGTTGTATGGGAGCAAGTTGATATAAATAGACTTGACGTGACTGGTAGCGGTATTACTGGATGACAAAAATCTCCTGCAACAACTGAACTACTGCAGGCTTACCGGGCCCCACTAAGCCTGCCAATGAGTTTGTTCGTGTAAAGATATAAACCCACTAAAGTCCTGAATAGCGTTTGTTTCACCTATACTCTGAGAGAAACCCACTTGGTTATGTAAATATGAAACTACCATGAACAAAAATAAAAGCTTTTTTTGCTGCACTATTATTGCAACCATTTTTACCGTAACAGTGATGCAATCTGCACAGGCGGCAGCACCCGGTAACGTGACAAATGATATTAGACTATGGTTGAAGGCGGATGAGGGAACATACTCAGATGTCGCAGCCACAGCATTAGCTTCCGATACTCAGGATATTTTGCAATGGAATGATCAGTCGGGTATAGATCTCCACTTTGTCAAAGCAGTTGCGGGTGATACACCGGTTGGTGGTAATCTCACAAAAGGGGGTAGCGCACCACACTTAAAAGCGAATAGCATTAACTTTAACCCAAGTGTTGCCTTTGAACATGATGGTCCATTTCAAAAAGATGGAGACTTAATGGACCTTAGGGTGAGTGTTTTCCCTGATAAAAATACTAATTACTCGGTATATATAGTGCTAAATACTTTGGTCCCAATCCCCACAGGTAGTAGTTTTGTAGTATTGACAAACGAATGGGAAGGCAGTCAGACTCTTCCTGCCATATCTATTACTGGTGGAGGGCTTATCGCCACGGCTCCATTTACGAACTCAAATGGTGACTCACAAAATTTTAATGGCCTTCCAACAGGAGCCTTTGGTAGCACTTTTTTAAATACAGCAGTACGCACAGCAGGGGCGACTACAAACGCTTATAGCACTTATCAAAATGGTGCTCTAAACGGTACAGTGACATTAACTCCTCCGCTAACTAATGCTGTTGCACGTACGACATTAGGTGGCAGAGACCAGGGGTCTCCACAGGGGCGCATGACAGGAGATGTGGCTGAAGTCATTTTGTATACAAATAACAATGCATCAAGCAATGAGCGGCAAAAAATTCAATCTTATCTTGCCCTCAAGTATGGCATTACCCTGTTTACAGATTACCTCGATTCTAATGCAAACGTTGTTTGGGATCGCACAATAAACGCCGGTTACAATAACAATATAGCGGGTTTGTCTAGAGATGATGACAGTGAGTTACATCAAAAGGTTTCAAAATCTGTCAATACCAACGCTAATTTAACCATTTCCACTATCAACAACTTTACTCTGCCCAATAGTGATAGTTCCCGTACAGCACTAACTAATGGACAATTTTTAATCTGGGGCAGTGATTTTGGACAAATGGGCACCAAAACCAATGAAACCCCCTTTGGTACTATCCGAGTTAGACGTGAGTGGTTGGTACAAAACACTGGCGCTGTCGGTGCAGTTAACCTGCAATTTGATAATTTACCCTCCCTGGCAGCAGGGCAGCAATACCTGCTCTATAAAAAAGACAGTAATGCTGATTTTTCAGCAGGCGCCACGCTGTTGCAAGCATCTAACAACAATACTTTTTTAAACGTTGATATTAATGGTGGTGCATCAGCAACGTATTTAATGGTGGCAATCTCCATGACACCCACAGCCGTTGAGATTGATGGCAATAGCAGTGATAGCGTAGATGAAAATGCCGTAATTGGCACTGATATTGGTGTCCTTACCAGTGTAGATGGTAATTTGCCCAACGATAGCCATAGCTACAGTTTAGCCTGCGCCAGCGCAGGTGCGGATGATGGCTCATTCAGCATCAGCGGCACGAGCTTAAAAACAGCAGTGGTTTTTGACCACGAAAGCCCCAACAACAAAACCTACAATATTTGTGTACGCACCACGGATAGTTTTAATTTATTTTTTGATCAAAATCTAACCATTACCATTAACGACCTTAATGAAGCCCCTAGCATTGCCGATGCCACTTATAACATCCCTGACAGCGCTGTTACCAACACAGTGCTAGGCACACCAACCAGCAGTGACCCTGATGATGGAGCAACCCTGAGTTACAGCATTACCGGCGGTAATACGGGTGGGGTCTTCGCCATTAACTCAACAACGGGTGAAATTACCGTTGCCAATGGTAACCTGCTCGATGCTGTTAGCACCGCCAGTTACAGCCTGAGCGTAGAAGTCAATGATGGCGCAATAACCAGCACTGCCACCATTACTATTAATGTCACTGACGATACACCACCCACCATCAGCATTAATACTATTTCAGGTGATGATATTATTAATGCAGCGGAAAACAACAATATTGTTGTTATAAACGGCAGCTCTATAGGTGCCGAATTAGGCCAAACCGTGACTGTTAGCATCAATAATATCAGCTACACCACCCTCGTAGCAGCCGGTGGCAGCTGGAGCATTGACATGCCAGCAGCCGATGCACAAGTACTCACTGCTGGTATCTATCAAGTGACAGCTGACGTGAGTGATAATGCAGGTAATGCCGCCATTCAAGCCACGCGTAATGTGACCGCCAACTCCTCTATTCCAGCCATCTCTATTAACATCATAGCGAGCGATGACATCATCAATGCGACAGAAGATGACAGCGATATTACCGTTACCGGTATTGCGTTAGGAAGTCCAGGCACTGGATCAGTCATAGGTCAAACTGCGACAATCGTCATTAATAGTGTGACCTATACGCCTATAGTTCTTGATAATGGAAGCACCACAGATCCTAATGATGGCACCTGGAGTATCATCTTGACCGCAGCCCAGGCTCAAGCACTGTTAGAAAATACGAATTATAACGTGACTGCCAATATCAGTAATCAGGCAAATCAGGCCGCTGCTGAAGCAGCACGTACTATTACCCATGATGTCACTGCGCCTGCAACAGCACCGACAATCACGGCACAAACCACATCTGACACTACCCCAACAATCAGTGGTACCGCCACCGTAGTTAGTGGAGACACCTTTAGCGTCGAAATCAATGGAATAACCTATACAGTGGGTGATGGTCACTTGAGTATTCATCCGGATGGCAGTTGGGAGCTCACCCTACCAGCGCCCGATGTACTCGGCGAAGGCACTTACTCTGTTATCGCCACTGTTACCGATGATGCCGGTAACAAAACCATAGACAGTACCAATAACGAACTGATTATAAATGTGAGTGCAACGCCAATACCGGTAATGACGGCGTGGGGACTGGCAGGGCTTTCTGGGTTGTTGGCGCTGCTGGGTGTCGGGTTCTCTCGCCAGAGAGTCTAAATAGGATTGCAAATATCAAAAGCTCAAAATAACAAAGGCTCGAAAAATAACAAGGTGAAATAATAATAGCGGCATTACTAGCTGCCCCCTTGATCTTTCGTTAATTTACCCTCTACTGAATACTCTAACATACCCCGTCCAGCAAGCTGGAGCTGTTAAACAGACTAAATTTCCAATTCCTCGAAAATTAGCAGACCTTCTCATAATTTTTATGTAGCACTTACACGACAAAACAACCAACAAAATAATTGCCCAACTAGTTTATGTCTTTATACTTTCTTTCAATCACTTATAGCCATTAATTCATAAAATCTGAAATCATCCAACCGATAATCACTGTTGCTATTTTTCATCATTTTCGCCAACTGTCTGCTGGTTAAGACACTTGCAGAAATTACTAGGCATTAATTTGCTAAATCCTCCTCAATAAAAACCTAAATACTTGTATTTAAAAACTTATTAAGAAGTGGAATATAAATTGCTAAAACATGAGTGCTGAATAAATACAGTCTATATTTTTTACATTTTATCGCTTTCACCTGAATAGGCTATTTGTGCCTCAAGCCAGGTCTATTTCTGTAGACAGACTTTAACTACAAAACCAAACCTCCATGTCGTGGAAAGCTTATTCGTGTGATACCGGTGATTTAATGCTCAAGATATTAGAAGGATGTTATAAAATTTTAATAGGAATGAAACCATATGCAACAAATATACAGATTTATAATTTTTTCAATCATTATTTTTTCCAACTCATCGTCCGCCGCATTTAATTTTTGCCAGGATGACAGTGGACTCAATGGTGGCAGTGATACATTTCAACAGAAGATTCCATTAAATGGAGTTGTCGAAGTCGGTGAGCTGCCTATCGGTGTTGCAAATGTAGAAATATCTTTAACCTCTACTGTTGATATTGATATACAGCTTTTTGACAAAGAAACAGGTAATAAGCTTATTCATTGGCCTTCGGGCATTCTTTCTGCGGATGGCTATCAAAGCTTTGTCTATCATGGCACTTTAATTGAATGGTCAGGATTTAATGGTGATGGCACGGGGCCCGGAAACGAGTATATAAAAATATCTGGTAGCGAAGATCCGTCAACACCTACAAGCCGCACTTTCATTATGAAAGTCTTTGGTTACAAAGCAGGCTTAGCTGATGTTAATTATACCTGGCAGGGTGCTTCGTGTGCTGATGCTAAAAGTGGGCAAGGATCTTTTCAACAGCAAATATTACAAAATTCAACAATCAAGGTCGGTGATATACCCGCCGGTATAAATAACTTGAATATTAGCTTAGAGTCACAGGAAGATGTTGACATACAGCTTTTTGATGCGGATACCGGCAAAGCGATAGTTGCCTGGCCAAATGGTCTTTTACATGGTTCAACAGTGGACTCAATAAACTATGAAGGGATGGAAATTGAATGGTCTGGTTATAATGGAGATGGTGTCAACCTTGGTCATGAATACATAAGCATCACCGGAGAAACCACAAAAAACCTGACCATGAAAGCGTTTGGCTATCAATCTGGAATAGCGGTAGTTAATTATAACTGGGGGGAACCAGATGATTCCGGCGACGGCGACGGTAACCCAACTGAGGGCGAAGAAGCAATCATAAAAAGCCAGATATTCAACCTTGTCAACCAGGCGCGTAGCCAGGGAAGAAATTGTGGAAATACTTTTTTTCCAGCGACAACTGCTGTGACATGGAATAGTTTATTGTACCAGGCAGCTTTGGGGCACTCACTAGATATGATGAATAATGATTTCTTTTCTCATACCGGCTCGAATGATCAAAATGCCGGCTCACGTATTACCGCAGCTGGCTACCAATGGTCAGCTTATGGTGAGAATATCGCCGCTGGTTATGCTACCGCGAAAGACGTTATGGATGGCTGGTTATCCAGTCCTGGGCATTGCAGAAGCATCATGAATTCATCCGTGAATGAAGTTGCAGTAGCCAAGACATTCGGCGGTTCATACGGTACATACTGGACACAGGTGTTCGCAAAACATCAATAACGTATAGGGTCTAGGACTTCAGTGCATGGATGCACTGGTCTTGACTAATTTCATGGGGTCAGCCAGTAATACTGCTACCAGTCATGCTAAGATCATCAATATCAAGTGGTTGCATATTCAATTCTTGGTTTTGTCATCAATGAATAGGCCTTTGGTCTTCGCTTAATAACTCGAGGCTGATTTGGCCTTTTTTGTTGTTCAACTGCCGTTTGAGTTATTGCCATTAAGATTGCTGGCATTAATTTCCCTAAAACCGCTCCTGTCATTGTGATACACAAACTTGCCATATTACGCATCAACTGAACGGTCGCCATAAAACTGAGGTGGTGTGGTAATTTATTATTGATACAGGCCGCTCTAGCAAGGTTTACGCGAATCAGGTTATAAGCCAATAAATGGATGGCAATCTCTTTATCAATCATGTCCGCCGTTTTACAGCGAAACATGTCCATGCCCATATGCGTTTTTAATGTTCTAAAATCAACTTCTATTTTCCAGCGCTCTTGATATAGCTCAGCCAACGCTTTTTTTGGATAGGTTTTAGCATCCATTAGTGTCGTGACATATACAATACCCTTAACAGCAAACTCACGAATCAAAAATTCAGCTGGCATTTCAGTCCATGCTTCATCTGACATCCAAATGGGTTTTTTCTTTGGTTTTTTAACACTGATAATATGGTCTTTTGCTCCGAGCCGTTGCCCTCGGCGAAAGTCGCTTTTTACGGTACTCCGCTGCCTAAAAACTAAAGGCGTTCCTTGTTGAGTCAGAAGAACATAGTTTGCATAAGAAGTGTAATAGCGATCAGCAAGAAGCAAATCGCGGCTACCCAAAAACCGAATCAAGCGAGAAAATAATGATGTTTCCCCTGTTCCTTTTCCTGTTCCTTTTCCTTTTCCTTGGTAAGAGCCAGTGGCATAGTTCATACAACCGCCTGTTGATAATGACAGTAGTCCGACTAGGCGCATAATAGGAAATCCAAGCCTCGGCTTCTGTGCATGTTGTTGAGGGTAGCTTTTTTGGTTACTCTTCGTATCAGGCATAAGAAAAGTTGTACCATCGACTAACACAACTTGATAGCCATTCCATAACCAGCTTTTTGAAGCTTGCTCATGTAACGCCTGGCCTGAAGAGCTGACGGCCTCTTTCAAATGAGGGAGTTGCAATCGCAGCCGGGCTTTACAATACGGCCCTGTGTTCATAGAGTTTGCATGATAATCGAGGCCAATGCGTTCCGTCAAAATATGGGCAACCGCTTCTTTACAAGCACCAGTTGAACTAAGAGCCTGAAACAAAAAAGCTCTCAGTGTCACCAAGGGAGTAAAAATGGTGCTGCGAACATCCCCCGATTGATGGATTTCCTCAATTAAACGATCAGATATTAATCCCTTAAACGGTAGATCGTTAAATTGAAAGAAAGCATTTTTGAAAGATCGAATTTGTAACCGAAAACTTAATCGACTAGAATTTTTCA
>WTAG01000608.1 GCA_013139755.1 Methylomarinum sp.
TTACTCGCTGCATAATCAGCCACACCAAAATGCAAAGCTTCCAATCTGCCACCTAAGGCACCTTGTTTAGCAATATCTTCAACATTAGCCATACCTAATGCTGTTTCAATCAAACATTCGATACCGACTCTGTTTTTTAATCCTTGTTGCATTTCTAATTGATTTACCATAGCTTCCACCATGTAAACATCAGCATAAACACCCACTTTAGGAATCAAAATAGTGTTTAGCTTATCGCCACACTGTTCCATTAAATCAACAACATCACGAACCATATATTGTGTATCTAAACCATTGATACGAACAGAAACAGTAACACCATGTCCAGCCCAATCCATGTCATTAATTGCTTCAATAACATTTTTACGAGCTTGTAATTTATCATCTGGAGCAACCGCATCTTCAAGATCTAAGAAAATGAAGTCGACACCGCTTTTCATTGCTTTTTCAAACATACCAGGATTTGATCCAGGAACGGCTAACTCACAACGTTGAACACGTTGTATATTGGCTTCATATAACGTATGACTCATTTATACACCTAAAATTATTTCAATTTAAAGCACCCTTATTGGCACTTGAAGATTAGTTTCAGGCTAAAACCTGAACACAAATTAACCGAACATTGTACTTTTTGGTAGGATAAAGTCAAACAATAAAAATTGGGGCGCAGGCTTTAGCCTGTATAAATAATAAGAAAAATGCAAATGTAATATATTCTATGGGGAAGAGTTGAGGGGAAATAAAAACATACAGACATTCCTTTTTCTCATCAAAACATTAAAGGACATTTACAGGTCACACGACTGGTTTTTTATTTAGCGGCAACAAAAAAGGGGCTTACCTTAAACAGACAATCCCTTATTTTATACTGAGTGATTTTTAAGAAGAGAACTATTAGTCAATGTTATTGGCTAAGGTAAAGCATCAGAACTATTTAACACTACATGCCGAGTTTTTGAAGCCAGGATAGATCGAAGTTGCTCAGGTGGAAATTACCGTATCCCGTTTTCTCATCATGCAGAAGATAGAATGGGGACTTCCAAAAGGGACACTTTATCGTCTGACTTACGTTAATTCACTTCAACTTGCGCTTACGGCCTACTGGCTTGCGCCCATCAAGCTTAACATTTGGAGTTACCTCCGCCTGCCCGATGTTTACTATCTGGTGGTGGACCTACCTTGCCAGAGTGGAACTTTCACCCACTGGAATTATCGACCTTACTCGGCCACACACCCCAGTTATTTTAAAATAAGCTTTATATAGCCTAAAAATCCAAAGGGCTCTTAGCCTCTTTAAGCGTCAAACTAGGAATAGTCTGCACATAAATCATAGTGGTTCTAACATCAGAATGCCCCATCAAAACTTGAATAGTGCGAATATCATAATTAGCTTGTAACAAATGACTAGCAAAACTATGCCGAAAAGTATGAGCTGTGGTTCTTTTTAACAGTTTAGCTCGCTTAACCGCTGACTTAATTGCTTTTTGTAATTGGGTATCGTGTAAATGATAGCGTTTATACTCCTTAGAATCCGCTATAAAGGTTAACGTTTTAGCCGGGAAAAACCACTGCCAACTAAACTCTTTACCCGCATTTTTATACTTATCACCCAAGCTATCGGGTAAGAATACCCCTGCATATTTTTCATTTGCTAAATCCTGATCATACAAATCAGCGACCAAGACAATCTGCGCCTCAATTTCAGACATAATGGACTGCGGTAACGGCACAACTCTATCTTTTTTTCCTTTACCATTATGTATAGTTAATAAACCTTCATCTAAATTAAAATCCTGTAAGCGCAAATTTAAACATTCAGAAATACGCAAACCACAGCCATACAATAATTTTGCAGGTAAACTACAGGGATCTTTCAACTGTTTAAATACCTTATTAACTTCTGCCCGGGATAACACCACAGGGATATAAGGCTTACGTTTAGCTCTGGGCACATCTTTAATTTCACCAAATTCCTGCTTAAGTACATGCCGAAATAAAAATAATAAAGCATTAAAAGCCTGATTTTGAGTTGAAGCCGCCACCTTTTTATCAACCGCTAAATCAGTCAAAAAATCTTTTACATCCTGCTGGTTTAATAATCGACTATCTTTACTTTTCAAGAAACTTTGAAATTTACGCAACCAAGCCCGATAGCTAGATAAAGTTTTAGGTGAATAATGTCGAATTTTTATTTCTGCTTCCAAAGCATCATAAACTGCAGTCCAGCTTGCGCCTGTTTGTTTTAAACTTGAATAATCATTAGCTTTAGATTCATTAATAACATTCTGCTTATCTTCTATAATCTGAACAGACTGAAATGTATTTTGTTGCTGACAATCCATTACAGGCTTATGCCTACCAAGCCTGCTATCAGCAACAGCTGTTTCCTCAGTAAACCCCCCATTTTTTATTGGTTGATCATTAGTATGTTTTCTTGAATTTAAAGCAGCATAAACCATAACGGCCTGCCTAGCTTGCTCGCAAAGATCATCACCCTGCCCTTTGCTTCGTAACTTATCAACAAAAGCAGATAAACTTACCGACTTCCCCGTATTAAAATGATACTTATCACAAAAATCCAGATAAAAACGTAACCATTTTTTATACGCCCCTCTCTGCTGTATTGGCACCTGCTTTTGTATCAATAGATCATCATAAGCAGAGATAATTTCTTTAGGTAGAGTTAACATTGTATTTATATAGAAACTGTATAATATGATTTATAGAGTATTATACAGTTAGAAAAATTACAAAAAACACTAATTTATTGCCAATTTTATATTTCAAGATTATGATAGACGAAAACTTGTGAATAACTGGTTAGCACCACTTAAAATTACGAGGGGATACCAATGAAGATATTGCAAAGAGCTAAAATGTGGTGGCTCGGCACTAGCATGGAACGTGAAGTCACCCTATTAGTGCAAGAAAAACTTGGTATCTCAGAAGAAATACCACTAGAACCACCATTTTTAAAGCGATTCTGGCTTGAACGCTGGACTATCCTACTCCCCATCATTGTCGGAGCGGCGGTCACGCTTTTCATCCATTTTGACACCAAGTCCGACAGCGAAGCCAAACAAAAAGAAACACATAAAGTACACGCTGTAATCCATCTTAAAACCCCTATTAATTAATTAATGTGATAGCAGATACTAAATCTTCTTTAAATGTGTGTCATACGAGCCTATTACAAAAAACCAAGCCGCTATCGTTTCTCAGTATTTTTATATGGCGCATAAATTTATTAAAAAGTGCTAACAATCAAATAAACGCGGACTGCCTAAAGCTGGCGTGCTTTTTAGGTCCTCGGTTTATATAGTTTCGTTAGTTAAAGTTAAGGCTGTCGCTTATTCCGGCAGCCGGTTATTTGGGCGTTATACATAAAAGAAGGTTCCAACATGATTGAAGATATTTCAAAGTCTATAAAGTTCAGCATGTATGAAAGAGCTACAAGCCCTCTTTTTGGAGCATTTTTCCTTTCATGGACGTTATGGAACTACAAAATACTTCTCATCATATTTTCTTCTATGAAAGTAAAGGAGAAGATATCTTATATTCAAAATGATATTTACAGTGCAGAGTGGTCTCTGTTGTTGGGTGGTGCAGCATATCCCTTTCTATCAGCAGTTTCATTTATTCTTATTTACCCATATCCTGCAAAATGGATTTACAAATATTGGAACAAGCAACAAAAAGAATTAAAGGAAATAAAGCAAAAAATTGAAGATGATACGCCGCTTACACTAGAGGAGTCTCGAAAAATTAGAAGAGAGTTACTTAGGTTGGAATCAAGCTATGATGAAGAGGTAGTAAGAAAAAATTTAGAAATAAATCGTCTCAAAGATATTGTTATCAACCTTGAAAATAAAAGTCTAGTGAAGGACTCGGAATTTAAGTCTAAGGCTTCCACTAAAAAGCGTGTTACTAATCCAGCGCCTACTGAAAAGTTAAATGAAGATCACAAACTTATTCTTATAGATATAGCTAAGAATGATGGTTGGGTTATAACAGATAGCTATATTTCAAATTCACAATTTGACCCTGTTAAAATCGAATATTACATAGAGAATCTTATATCCATGGGATACGTAAAGAGTGTGCATAAATCTGGTCTTGGTGTGGCTACTCAGTTAACCACAAAAGGGAAGCAGTTTGCTGTAGAGGAAGGTATTGCATCATAAGAATGTATAACGAATTAGGTTAGATTGTGATCGCGAAGCGAGCCACAATCTGAACCGTTTGTTGGACAAGCCCGATTTAACTGTTTGGTATGAGTTTCGCTATTGCAAATAGCTTTTTGCTGAACAGGCCGAT
>WTAG01000411.1 GCA_013139755.1 Methylomarinum sp.
GCATCATGATTTAAAGTCACATCCACAGAAAACCTTGCAATTGATTTACCATTTATCGCCCCACCAAATCCAGAGTTAAGCAACTCTTCCTTAAAATATTTCTCAAATTCTGATTTTTGAAGTGCTTGCATGTAATTAGCTTGCCCATAATTAATATCAAATGCCAGCTCTCTATTTTCAGCTGAACTGTCCGAAAACTCAGCAGCATCCATTCCTTGATATTTAAAAGTGGTACAGCCAGAAATTAATATACTTAATAAAAGGATAGGAAAGATTATTTTTTTCATCATATGTAATAGTAAGAAAAACTCAAGTTTGTAGGTATTTGTACCTCATACCCTATACTTCCCCTTCAACAGTAGAGGAATATAAGACATGAGGTCTGATATGGGTGAATTTTATGCAGTACCCGAAGAAAACTTATTGACCATATCATTAATGACTTCTTTCATTAAACGAGTATGAATAGCCCGACGTTGACTGTGAGGCGTTTTTTGTGTGGACAATGCTTCCGAATTACCACTGGAAAGATGTGTTGCTCTTTGAGAATCAACTAACTTAGGCGCTGGGCGACAATAGTCTTTTTCACAAATAACATGTAGATTTCCTTTTGTTTGAACCTGTTTCTTTTCTGCATGCGTCCATTCATAGAACCATACAGCCTTCCCTGTCGAAACAAGAACAACTGAAGTATTAATCGTTACACTAAGGCGTGATTTTGAAAAAAGTTTTCTCTCTTGACCTCCAAGCAAACGAATAAACTGTCGTTCTTTCATGCTATCCACATAAGCAGAACCAGCTTGATTTCCATGTTTATTAGATTCAAAATATCTACGCTCCCAACGAGCATCCGCACCAGCATGGACTTCTCCGCGCTCTGTAGAGTTCACCAATAAGATGGCATCAGCTCCCAGTTTTTTAGCTGCTTCTCTAGGTGATAAATTAAAACTCTTTTGTGTATGTATCAGTACTTTCCAGGATAAAACTTCATAACCAAATTTTGCCCAACCGCGTTCGATTTCCCCCATTTCAATGCCACATTCGGTCTTCAAAATAGTGCTTTCTGCTCTGGTTCCATCTTTTTGAGTTTTAGTTTCATCAATACAATAATCAGGCGCCTGGACAGCAACCGTTTTGATGGAGCTAAGGATTCTTTTGTAATTAGGTGTTGATACAACTTCGGCCAGTGTTTCGGATGAATTTTCAGCAACATACTCTGTAGTAAGAGCATAATATTTCGCACAGCCGGACAATAACCCTGTACTAATTGCAATACATAAAACAAAAAATAAACGTAACTTATTCATAAAGATAATTTCCTTTGATTTTTTAATAAATAGACCATTTAACATTAGGCGGGATGCGTAATTTGGTTTGTCTACCCAAAACCACCCCTTTCTGGTCAGTAGCCAAAGCATCAACACATGGACTTGACACAGGAATTGTAAGTGTATGACCAGCAGTAACCTTTAAAGCCTTATCTGTATACACTGCATCCTTATCACATAATTTGGTATTAATAGTAACTGTAAAGCCAGTCATATTAGTAACTAGTAATGCAGGTGAATCTATTATGTAATGCTTTTCACATCCATATAATAATATGGCAAAAAAGATAATTACTAATTGTGCTTTAGTCATTTTTATAAGCCTAAGCTTCTGAACCTAGGAAAGTTGATGGAATATATTTTATTAACGACAAAATGACTTTAGGAGTTTTATAGAAAGCCACCTCATTATTATTTATTGTGCTATACATACATCCATAATAACTTGTTCTAAGCATAACAAAAAAAGAAAATAAGGCTCTTTTAACAACTAAGGAATTTAACTTGAATCCATGATTTTAAGCAGATAACAGGGTGCAAATCATTAGTTTCACAGGGACTTCAACAGATCTTTGCCCCTGCTTAACCTACATTTTCTATTTCTATGGATGATATAAACTTTAATTATACAGAAGAAATCATCTGTAACCGCTATGAAATATATAGTCTGTGACTGATACCTCAATATAGTACGGATTCAGCTTTAAGAGTAAGTTTAGAAAAACCAAATCCTTATATCTGAATAGAACATTACTAGAAAGTCTTTATAATGGAATTTTAAATTAAATCATCAATACAATATGAAACCACATTTTTTAAGGTTAATTGCCAGTGTGTTTTTCTTGACATTCTTTTCTGCTACTGCTGGAGCAGCTCAATGCTCTATAAAATATAATTTAAAAGGCTGGTCAGTTTTTTATAAGGCGTACAAAGGAACAGCTGTCATTAGTTGCCCCAATGGACAGAGTGCAAGAGTTAATTTGAGCTTAAAAGGTGGTGGGTTTACTTTTGGCTCATCAGATATCACAGATGGTAAGGGCGTAATTAATGGTGTTGGCAATATAAATGAGGTCTATGGAACTTATTTTGCAATGGATGGCCATGCAGGATTTTTACAGTCTGTAGAAGCTCGTTTGCTATTTAAAGGTGCCAATTCTGTGGGAATGGCAGGAAGAGGAGGCGGTTTCGATCTTGGTTTCTCCTTTGGGGCTTTAACAATTAAGCCATAGACACAGTAAACAGTTTTTTTACTGTAATAACAAAAAAAGCGCGATTTTATCCGCGCTTTTTTATGTATTATATAAGCTGTAATTACCAGTTGTAGCTTAATGTTGCATAAATGTTACGACCCGGCATGGCAATACGACCTTGTGAACGATCATGGTTTGTATAACCACCTAAATGATCAAAACGCTTACTACCTACAACGTTTTCAATACCCGTACCAATTACAACACCATGATATGGTTCATACTTACCACGTAGATTCAGCAACATATAACCTTTTGTTTTTTGCTCTTGGTTATAGCCTGCTACATCGCCTTGATCTGCATAGAAAACACCTTCAATAGCTCCCATCCAGCCAGATTGCTCATAAGTAAGCTGAGTTCTTCCGTTTAATGGAGCTATACGATACAAATCAGAATCACCAGTTGGTGCATTAACACGTTCACCACGAACATAATTCAATCCGGCATCTACACGCCAGTTATCAGTTATCGTGTAACCTGTTTCTAAATCAACACCATAAAACTGAGCTTGGATATTACTCCATTGCAAAATGGGGTTACTTGCCATTCCTCTTGAAGTTACTTCACCTTGAATATAATCATCTACATATTGGTAGAAGAATCTGGGTGCGACATAGGCATTTTCATTATGCCAATCAAAACCCAAATCAAATTGATAGGAAGTTTCGTGATCCAGGTTTAAATCACCAATATATGTACTTCCATCAGCAAAGCCACCAACAGCTCTATTATTTGTCCATAAATATAATTCTTGATAAGTAGGTGCACGATTTTTTCTAGCCAAGCCAACTTCTACATCTAATTCAGATGAGACGTTATAACGCAAAACAGCAGCCAAATCGACTTCATTAAAATTTCGCTTTCTATCAGCATTATTAAATGCGACTAAATCAGCTTGAAGATTAGGGTTCATTGCTGGGTTCATCATAGTTGAAGTGCTCGCTTCACCAGCATCTGACCATGTATGCGTATATCTTGCACCTAATTCTAAAACCAGATCCTCAGCAATATCACCAGTCCATTCAGTAAATACAGAATAACGATCTCTTTCAACACCATTAAAGAAATTTGTTGTTACCGTTCCCATCATGCCCATATCCATAGCACTATTGGCATCATGATTTGACTGATCTCCATTCACACCTACTGTTAAGATACCATCAAACAATGGCATATCAACAGCTAGATCAATCCCACCAGCCTCAACCTCAGTGCGATTTGACATTGGATTCATACCCATCATTAAATCACGTAAAGTATTATTATCCATCCAATGACGCATTTTTTGATAAAACACATTGGTTTTTAGCTTGTAACCGTCACCTAAATCCCATTTATAATTAGCATCATACAAACCACCTCTTACATAAACAATATCCATTGGTAATGCAGGTGTCCCCGTATGCCCGGTATTATTATTGCTGTAATTAATACCAAACTCATGACCTTCACGCTGATAGCCATATCCCGCAGTAAAAGCTTCTCGGTCATAACGAGTATTTTCTTGCTTTTCGTTATCTTTTATTTTGTAATCACGGCCTTGCTCTTTACTACCACTTAAATACAACTTGTGGTTTTTATTAGCAACCGCACCTAAAATCGCACCATAGTGCCCATCATCAACAGAACCATATCCCATAGATGCGGTACCACTGGTTTCTATACCATCACCTTCTGCAAAACGGCCTTTTTTAGACTCTGCATGCATTGAACCACCAAACGATTCAATTCCGCTGCTCACAGGGGCAATACCTCTATGAACTGTTAATTTACCAGTCAAAGGTGCTGGAATATGACTTAACGGTGGATCCATACTGTTTGGACCGACTTCTTTCATATTTGCGCCGTCAATAGAGATATTGATACGGTTACCAAACATGCCTCTATATGAAGCAATCCCGGTTAAAGGACCATTACGGTTTACGTTTGCACCAGGCACACGTTTTAATAATGATGCCGTATCTTTTAACCCTGATGAATCTGGTGCTGTACCAAAAGTACCCGCACGCATTGCACTACCTTCTACAACAATCGTTGGCAGTTGTTCATGTTCTGCTGCTACTTGCAGTGGAATAGCTAATGCACTGGCAATAGCTAAACTAAGTTTTGTATTCAATTGACCCCTCTCCATATTAATTAAACCATAATCATATAAGCATATTCTATTCCAACTAATTTACAATTAAAATATCAATGCGTTACAAAAACAACCACCCAGCAATTAATTAAACTATGTTATATAACACAAAATTAATACGTCATATCACTCAATTCATATTTCTAGTTTCATTCAATCCAAACCTAATTCTATCTATCCTTAACATGATGTGATAATCTGCGGGACTTATGGAATTTCATCTCTTATTTAACGCATCTTATTTCGCCGCTTTTGCCATGGGTCTATTCAGTAGCATCCACTGCATAGGTATGTGTGGATCTATTATTGGCACACTGACACTCAGCTTAAACCCCGAAATTAGAAGCAAAAAATCCACCTTATTTCCTTACGTCCTTAGTTACAATATTGGACGTATATTTAGCTATACACTGGCAGGATTATTACTGGGGTTTGCAAGCACATTACTCACCTTACCTTTAGGCACAGAACATGGACACAGGGCATTACAAATAGTCTCTGCCATCATAATGACAGGTGCGGGACTTTATATTGCTGGCTGGTTCCCTCGCTTTGCCTATATTGAAAAAGCCGGATCTCGGTTTTGGAAATTAATTGAGCCTTTTGGTCGTAAGTTGATCCCTGTTAGCACGCGTTTTCACGCTTACTTATTCGGCATGGTTTGGGGCTGGCTTCCTTGTGGACTGGTCTATGCCGCATTGGCTCTGGCAGCAACAGCAGGCGACCCATTTAAAAGCGCAATAACTATGCTTGCATTTGGCTTAGGGACTTTACCTGCCGTGATAGGAGTCGGTATAATGACCGACACATTAACCAAGCTATCCAGAATAAAACGCTTTAAGCAAATCGTTGGATTACTCTTAGTATTCATTGCCTTAATTGCTGTTTTTCCTGAGCTTAACCCTATGCGTTTACAGCATATTTAGCTTTAACCTTTTGATATAGAGAGCAAATACTATGGATCATTTCAGTTCAAACATTGGTCAATCCCCAGCATTTGAATCGCTAATCCGTAGCGCAAAAATCGTTGCCTCTACAGACGTAACTGTTTTAATTAAAGGTGAAACAGGAACGGGTAAAGAAATGTTAGCCACGGCTATCCAAAAAGATAGCAATAGAGCAAACAAAGCATTTATCACATTAAATTGTGCCGCGCTGCCTGAGGGGTTAATTGAGTCTGAATTATTTGGTCACAAAAAAGGTTCATTTACAGGCGCAATTGCTAATAAACAAGGCTTATTTCAAGCGGCTGATGGTGGCACCTTATTCCTGGATGAGATCAACTCATTACCCATGAGTATCCAGACCAAACTACTTCGCTTTTTAGAGTCTGGAGAGTGTTTAGCCGTCGGGGAAACAAAACCTTATATATCTAATGTACGTGTTATTGCTGCAACCAATGCAGACCTTAACAAACAAATTGCGGCCGGTGATTTTCGTCAAGATCTCTACTTTCGTTTAAATGTTATTCCAATTGAATTACCTTCATTAAAACAACGAACTGAAGATATTGAATCATTGGTTAAACATTTCTTAGCTCAGTTTTCTGCTAGTCACTCTATTGTTACACCTAAATTTAGCAAGCGTACATTTAAAGCATTACGCGGCTACAGCTGGCCAGGTAACATTCGTGAATTACGTAATTTATGTGAACGACTAAGCATTCTTTTAGCCGGTCAAACTATCGAACCTGAAAACCTTCCTCACGAATTTAGCAGCTGTATTTCTGCACCGGACAATTCAACCTTTATTTTGCCTGAGCTGGGTTTACATTTAGATAACCTGGAAGCCGATATGATTCATCAAGCCTTAGCTCGCACTAATGGTAACCGTAGTCAATCAGCACGCTTACTAGGCCTGTCCAGAGATACTTTACTTTACCGCATCCAAAAACACGGCCTAGCGACACATTAAAAGTTGACTGGGTATATAGCGGACTGAAGTCCGCTCACACCTCCCTCCTCAGACTTATGCCTTTATAAGGCAGCATATAAATTTTATCCTGATTACGTATAATCCACAGCCAACTCACTTAAAGTATAAAGTAGCCCGTATGAAGCTCAGCGTAATACGGGAGGATATCGCACCGATTTCCCGCATTCCGTAAACTTCATGCGGGCTACATGAGATTTATATCAAAATAAAATATTGTTAGCTTTCTACTAAAAAATCCGGTAGTGGCAATATCCCCTATTTTGCCAAATAGCTTAGAGTTGTGGGTAATTAGGAATTTTATTATAGTTGCGGAACTTATAGCTTAAGCATCCTTCCGACCTACTTATATTTTTAAAATCAATATGTCTGAACAATCCGCTTCATTATTTTCTTTAACCGCCTGGAAGCATCGCCTTGTTTTTTGGGGTGGCGCTATTTTTGTTGGCTTACTGATTGTTGCAATGACTTTATTGAGTGAATGGGCAGGGGAAACTTATCGCTCAATCTCTCAACAATACCCTTGGTTTAATTTTATTATTGCGCCTATTGGATTAAGTTTTACCGCATGGCTTACTTTTCGCTTTTTTCCAGGATCTGAACGCAGTGGTATCCCACAAGTTAAAACAGCACTTGAAATAAAAGGCAATTTAGAAGATAGAAATAGACTCATCTCTTTAAAAATAGCCCTTGGTAAAATGCTACTTCCAATTATGGGATTATTATCAGGTGCTTCCGTTGGATTTGGAGGCCCTGCCGTCCATGTTGGCGCCTCATTTATGGCCTCTTTAGGAAAAGCCGTAAAATTTCCGTCACACTACATGGGAAGAGGCCTGATTCTTGCTGGTAGTGCAGCTGGATTTGCAGCTATGTTTAGCGCCCCCTTGGCTGGTATTATTTTTGCCATAGAAGAAATGGGACGCGCCCTGGAAGAAAAAATAAGCAGCCTGGTACTAACAGCCATTGTTTTTTCTGGGGTTACTGCGTATGCATTGTTAAATAACTATATATTTTTTAATGATAAATCATTCATCATGCCATGGAGCCAAAGCTGGTTGGCCATACCTTTATGCGGCATAGTGGGTGGCTTTTTAGGTGGGCTTTTTAGCAAAATCATTATTAGTGGAGGAAAGCTACTCAGTCGAAGTAATCTTTCTATACCTGTTATAGCCTTTGCTTGCGGTGGAGCTATTGCCATTCTTGGCTATTATTCAAATGGAGACTCATTTGGTACTGGTTACTCCCAAGCCACGGCCATTTTAACCAGTAGCGAAACCATGGACCCATGGTTCCCCCTGTTTAAAATGCTAGCGACCTGCGTCACTTTTTTCAGCGGTATTCCCAGCGGAATCTTTGTTCCATCAATCGCTACGGGCGCTGGATTTGGCGTTAATTTAGCGCACTGGTTTCCTGTTGCCCCAGCATCAGCAATGATTTTACTGACAATGACTGCTTATTTTTCTGGCATGTTGCAATCGCCCCTCACCTCTTTTGTGATTGTGATGGAAATGACAGGCAGCCACGAAATTCTCATTCCCCTTATGGCAACGGCTTTTTTTGCCACAGGCACATCAAAATTAATTAACCCTGTACCTTTATATCGAGCCCTTTGCAATTCATATATACAACCAGGTAAAACAGAAACAAAGCCTGATGATACTTAAAAAAACTCTCCCTCTTTTTCTGCTTATAGGATTAGTAATAGTTAGCCTATGGTTTTGGCAAACAGAAAGTATTACGCCTGCACCTGCTGCAAACTTTACTAGCATTACCGGAAAAAAAATTGAATTAGCTCAATTACAAGGCAAACCGGTCATTATCACTTTCTGGGCAACCGATTGCCCTGGCTGCATAAAAGAAATCCCACACCTTATTGAGCTGTATCACCAATTTCACCCAAAAGGTTTAGAGATCATTGCAGTTGCCATGTATTACGACCCACCCAGTCACGTGGTAGCAATGACTAAAGCCAAACAACTGCCTTATCATGTCGCTTTAGATTTAAAAGCCGAACATGCCAATGCCTTTGGTCAGGTTCAATTAACACCAACCACTTTGCTAATCTCTCCCGCTGGTTATATCGTCAAAAAAAATACGGGTGAATTTGACATTAATGATATGAAACATCGTATAAAAAAACTATTACAAGGATAATCTCATGCTCTGGTTAAAAGCGTTACACCTTATATTTATGGTCACCTGGTTTGCTGGATTATTTTATCTGCCTCGCCTGTTTGTCTATCATGCCATGAGTGACGATGAAATCAGTCACGAACGATTCAAGATAATGGAACGTAAACTGTTTTTTGGCATCATGACACCGGGGATGATTTTAACATTCGTCTTTGGTATTTTGATGTTAGGCGATTATGCCTGGGCACTTTATTCAGCAACAGGCTGGTTACATGCAAAACTCACCTTATTGCTTTTATTAGTGATTTACCATGGCTACTGCGGCAAGTGGTTATTAGACTTTAAACACGATAGAAATCAACGTTCTCATGTGTTTTATCGATGGATGAATGAAGTCCCTGTGCTATTTTTAGTCGGTATTGTTATTCTGGCTGTGGTGAAACCGTTTTAGATAAATATAAAACCCTTATACATTTATATAAATAAAGTTAGGCCATTATGATAAGACAAATCAAGAAAATTCGTACCCAAATCATAATACCTGCCATTAGCATTATCGTTCTAATACTAACGTTCGCTTTTTTATTACTATCAAAGCTTCAAAATGAGAACATTTTACGGAAGAATTCTTTTATAACTCAACATTTAAATTCATTCATTGAGTCTGAAATCAATGAAGATGCAAATACATTTATTGGTTTAGTTGATATTATAAAAACCGACTTGCCTATTCAAAAAGCATGGAAAAATAACAATCGAGAAGAACTTTATTCTGCGAGCTTTGGACTGTATAACTCCCTTAATCAAAGCCACCGTATAACACATTTTTATTTTCACGATCTAACGAAAACTAACTTTTTACGAGTTCATAAACCAGATCGTTTTGGAGATAACATCAACCGCCATACTCTTATTCAAGCTGTAAATACACAAAAAACATCTTTTGGTATTGAAATAGGCACCCTAGGGCAAGTTGTATTACGTGTTGTTTCTCCTTGGTTAATAGAGGATGAATTAATGGGCTATATTGAAATAGGAGTCGAAATAGAACATATTTTGGAAAAAGCGTCTATTATCCTCGATATAGAGAGTGTCACGCTTATCAACAAAGACAAGTTAAACCAACAAGAATGGGAATTAAACTCTAAAAAATTAGGACGCCGTACATCATGGGATCAATACCCAGACCAAGTTGCCGTTGAAAGTTCACATATACAAAAAACAGAACACTATTACCCAGTGATTCATCATGCCCTGACAGAAAACACACCAGGAAAGATAATAAAGCAAGATGGTAATTCCTTTTTTACGGGCAACCTTCCTCTCATAGATGTGGCAGGGGAGCGAGTAGGCTTTCTTGTTTTTTTTAAAGATGTTACACAAGATATTACCAGCAAAAATCAATCGACATTACTTCTGTTTATAGCCGGTTTCGTTTGCTCTAGCATACTATTAACGCTCTATTTCTTTTATATAGGTCGTATAGAGCGACTTCAACAACGGACATTTCAACAATTAAACAATGAAATGCAGAATAGAATAAAAACAGAAGAGAAACTAAGAGAAGCAAAAGAAATTGCCGAAAATGCTAACAATGCTAAATCGATTTTTTTATCTCAAATGAGCCATGAACTCAGAACACCAATGAATGCTATTTTAGGGTTCTCTCAACTTTTAGAACTTGATGATTTAAATGATGAACATCGGGATTATGTTAATGAAATTTTAACTGCGGGGCATCATTTACTTCATTTAATCAATGAAATTCTAGACTTATCAAAAATCGAATCAGGAAACGTTGATATCGATATTCAGTCGCTAAAACCTATCTCAATTATTCAAGAATGCATTACTCTCGTAAAACCATTGGCCGACCAACGAAACCTTAAAATAATTGAACCAACAGATAATAATACCTGCATTTTGGCGGATAGCGGATTACTTAAACAGGTGTTAATCAATCTTATCTCCAATGCTATTAAATACAATTGTGACCATGGCCTAATCACTATTTCAATTAAAAACGCACCAACCAATTCTTTGAGAGTTACTGTATCTGATACTGGAAAAGGCTTAAATGAAGATGAATTATCTAAAGTTTTTCAGCCATTTGAACGCTTAGATGCAAAGAATTCAACTATTGAAGGCTCGGGGGTAGGCCTTACAATATGTAAACACTTAATGGAAAAAATGAATGGCACTATTGGTGTAAATAGTACGCAAGGTGAAGGCTGTAATTTTTGGATCGAGCTACCTATCGTTACATAACCCTAATTCGTAGAATCTACTGCATCAGATACGGGGTTCTCAGGCAATGATTCATCAATTGTTTCAAAATATTTAATACTGCTCCCGCAATCAGGACAACACCAGTCTTCAGGTAAAGATTCAAAAGGCTCTTTACCTTGATAAATATAGCCACAGGGGATACAGATCGTCATCATTCGTTTGCTCCGATTATGCTATTCTATATAAATTTTACGCCTTATCAGCGCACCCTTTCATTACAAAAAATACAGCTCATTAATGTCTAACAACCGCCCTATTGTATTATCTTTTTCTGGTCATGATCCAAGTGGAGGTGCTGGCATACAAGCTGA
>WTAG01000067.1 GCA_013139755.1 Methylomarinum sp.
ACCCAGAGTATCCCTGCTGTACTAACTGCTCTTGAAGCCATGTCTCAGAATATTTCAATCCCTCTTCAGCTGAAACAATAACAGCATATACCGTTGCCCCATCATCATCTGTTTCAAAATTTAGCTGTTTAAAATCCATATCACTAGACATTTATTCAATCCACATACGTTAATTCTAATTATCTATTTAACTATAGCGATCATTCCCATTTTTTCTATAGTACAAATTGCTTATCCATTATTTTATAACGGCCGCAATCACTGAAATCTCAACCAACAACTCAGGCCTGGCAAGACTAGCCTCTACACAAGCACGAGCAGGAGAAGCCCCTTCTATAACCCATGCATCCCAAACTGCATTCATTTCAGCAAAGTATTTCATATCTTTAAGATAAATCGTAACTGACAAGATATGCTCACGATCGCTACCTGCTTGCAGCAACAAATCATCAACTTTATCCAGCATACTCAATGTTTGCTCTTCAATATCGGCATCAGAATCCTTAGCAACTTGGCCACATAGATAAATAGTATCGTTATGAATAACAATTTTGCTCATGCGACGACGTTCTGTGCCCAATCGGGTAATAGTCATACTTTGTTCCTGTAATTAATTAAAACGGCTGATATGAAATGGCTCTATAGGCAAATCAGATTGTCCATCAACAATCAGTTCTGCCATGATACGACCGATAACTGGTGACAACTGAAAGCCATGAGCAGAAAAGCCAAAGGTATGATAAGCATTATCATGTGTTTGCGAGGCACTGATGACAGGAATGTTATCTGGCATAAATGATTCAATGCCAGCCCATGCACGAACAATACGAACATCTTTTAATTGAGGGAAAAAACTAACCACCGTATTGGCACTTTCTGCCAGTTTACGCCAATCTAATTCTGTCTTTTCCCTTGCAAAATCCAGTTTAGCCATCAATGCTCCACCAATAATTAATGTGCCATTTTGCATTTGTTTAAAGGACAGTTTACGACTTGCAGCACCCATGACTGGGTCAACAAAATGCGGCAGGCGTTCAGTGACCATCAGCATCAATGCTTTTGGTGTTAAAGGAACCGGTTCATCAAGTAAAGTGGCGATCTTATTAGCCCATGCCCCCGCGCAATTCACCAGAATGGAGCTGCTAAATGTCCCTTGCGAAGTCCGAACCTGCCAACTATCATCATCCTTTTGTAGATTGTAAACCTCGGTCGAGGAATAGTATTTAACACCTAAGGACTCAGCCTTACGACGAAAAGCCGTTAACGCATGATAAGGCCGTGCATAGCCATCTTCACGGCTAATTAATGCGCCGACACAATGCGGTGAAATTGCAGGAACCATTTGATAAAGCTCTTTCTTGCCTATCATTTCTTCATGCTGATAGCCTAATGAGCGTACTAATGCGGCTCGTTGTTCCAGCTTTTCCATATCCGCTTTATTTTCCGCAACACGAATCTGTCCTGGAAAACGCGCGTCACAATCAGAATCAAGCAGTGATTCAATATCGTGCCACATCTTTGCCGCTTCCACAGATAACGGAATTTCGACGGGATCACGATTGAGTAGTCGTAAACCACCGGCATTAACACCTGAGGAATGACGCCCGGGACTGTCCTTTTCCAGAACAATACAACGACAACCTCGCATAGCTAACTGCATTGCGATAGATGAGCCCGTTAAGCCACCGCCAACAATCAATACTTCTGTATTCATTTAGCATCCTCCTTATGTAAAGCCGCCAACTGCTCTAAAGTCAAAGGCGTAACAGGAGGTCGTCCACGGAAACATCCCACTTGCTCTATTGCTTTTCCGCTAGCATCAGCAACTATATGTGCGACTGCGTTGCTACACTGTCTACCCTGACAGGGCCCCATACCGCAACGGGTAAAAAACTTAACCTGATTGCTATTATCATGGCCGTTTTCAACCGCTTCCCTGATCTGTCCGGCGGTAATTTCTTCGCAGCGACAAACGATAGTGTCATTGTTGGCGGTTGCCAACAAGCTTTTAGGGATTTGGTAATAGGCTTCCAAAAAAGGTCTAATATGACGTTCGTCTCGCATCCATTTTCGATCATTCACCGCCTGCTGATCCCTTTCAACCTTACTAATAATACCCAGTGCAAAAAGCACTTCCAGACCAGCCAGGCGTCCAGCATGTTCAGCCGAACGGGCACCATGAATGCCTGCGCCATCGCCAGCAACCAGTATGCCTTCGATATCAGTATTGCCCCATTCATCATGCTCTGGTCGCCAGCATTGTTGGCTTTTATCCCACTGATGCTTGCATCCAGCGGATTGAGTCAAAGCGACATGTGGAATAACGCCAAAATGAGTCAACAACAACTCTGTTTCAATAGTCTTTTCCTTTCCTGAATGCTTAAACCTTACACATTGCAATTGCTCCTCACCTTCAGCACGTAAATCACTGACAGCAAATAACATGGGAATACCCGCACGTTTCAATTCTATTTGGTAGCCTAGTCCTTTAGTCAGGTAATGATGCGCCAACAATGCTTTAGGTAATTTAGGTAATGCTAACAGATGATTACTAAGTGGTGTCACATCCAGCAACGCTTTAACTTCTACACCAGCATGCAGGTATTGCCATGCGAGTAATAAAAGCAAAGGTCCTGAACCTGCAAGAACCACACCGTTATCAGGAACCACACCGGCAGATTTAAATAAAATTTGCCCTGCTCCCGCCTGCATCACACCCGGTAAAGTCCAGCCAGGAAATGGTATGGGTCTTTCCATCGCACCATTGGCGACTATAATCCGCTCAGCACTGATAACCCGGGACTCATTTTTATGCAAAAGACCGACTTCGCGCTGATTATTAAGGGACCAGACCCGCGTTTCAGGGTAGTAATCTACATCACATTCCCTAAAGGCTTGCGCCAACTTCTTGCCCCGTAAATATTCAGACCCTAGTTGTCGCGCTCGTTGCTCAGAAATGGATTCTATTGCCCGGTATATTTGCCCACCCGGCGCAGGCTGCTCATCAAGTACCGCACAAGAAACCCCTTGTCCAGACGCTGTGGTCGCGGCGGCAAGACCTGCCGGGCCGCCGCCGATGATAAGCAATTGATAATGATTATTCACTGCCATTATTCTCCATTGCAGGACCAACGCCCTGTTGAATATCAATCTGCATGCCGTCCTGCACATATGTAGCGCAAGCTCGCTGATTGGCTTTACCATTAATAACCATCAAACACTCATAACAGACACCCATCATGCAAAATGGCGCACGTCTGCTGCCCGAAACAGGCGTTGTTCGGGTATAACTCAGGTTTTGACTTAAGGCAACGGCAGCCACACTTATACCTTTCGAAACATGCAAAGATTGTCCATTAAGAATAATCTCAACACTCTCTGTTTGCTTACCAGGAAGTTGTTTAAACATGATTTATAACCGGATCTTGCTAAGAATATTATGATGTTCAAAGACCATAGTTTCCTGCAAATTAAGCGCTAAACCAATATGAGAGGATTCTGCACGTCTAAACATCGCTTCTGCGAGCGCCACATCGACATAAGATAAACCCACCGCATTAAAATAGATACGCTCATCATCCGATTCACGTCCCGGCTTATGATTTGAAACCAATTCGTGTAAATCGGCATGAAGATCATTATGAGACAGCAGGCCTTCGGCGTACATACGACTTAAGGTTTGGGTACGATGAGTGACTGTTTCCCAATCATCACAAACAATTTTGTCACATTGCTGAGCCACTGCATATTCATCTTCCCAGCCACCGATGTGGCTATAAAAAGCACCCGGTTTCATCCATTCAGCTTTTAATAATGGTCCTTGAGCACTGGTTGCTGTCACTAAAATATCAGCATCTAGCATAGCGTCGCGTGCCACAGTGTTAGCACCTATAAAAGTCATGTCAGGCAAGATCGGTGATAACTCGGCGATAAACTGTTC
>WTAG01000042.1 GCA_013139755.1 Methylomarinum sp.
AATTAGAGCAAAAATAGGTGATAATCAGGCTTTAAATGCTGTTTTTGTAGGACGCAGAGTAACAGGTGAGATCTATACGCCTGATTTAAGCACAGAATTTCCACAGCGAGATTGGGTTTTAACTCGAATTTTATGGCTAGCTGGATTGGAGCCAGGTAAAAATCGATATGGCAATGTGGATTCAACATGGCGCTATATTTATATTCATGGTTGTCCTGATGAATTGATGCTGGGTAAACCTGAATCTCACGGCTGTATACGGATGAAAAATGCAGATGTTTTAGATCTGTTTAATCGGGTTGATGCCGGTTTAAAAGTGTTAATTGAATAATGTTGAATAGTTTAGGTATAAGGCGGAATGTCTAGAATTATATTAGGGATAGAGTACGATGGCAGTCATTTTGCTGGGTGGCAGTGTCAAAAAGATCAGCGAACAGCCCAGGGTGAGTTAGAAAAGGCATTGTCAAAAATTGCCGATCAAAAAGTTGTAGTGCAATGTGCTGGCCGTACAGATACGGGGGTCCATGCTTTAGAGCAAGTGGTACATTTTGATTGCGATGTGGCTCGCTCACATGAAAGTTGGCTGATGGGTGGAAATACCAATTTGCCTGAAGACATACGCATCACTTGGGTAAAAGATGCTGTTGATGATTTTCATGCGCGGTATAGTGCTATTGCGCGTTTTTATCGGTATGTTATATTGAACCGAAAAATGAAATCAGCATTAATGCGTAGCCAGGTCACATGGTGTTATAACCCGCTAGATGAGGCTAAAATGCAACAGGCAGCACAAGTGTTAATTGGTGCGCATGATTTTTCCTCCTTTAGAGCGCAAGGCTGTCAGTCATTAAGCCCTAATCGGCTCATGCATTTTATAAATGTCCATCGTGAAGGTGAAAATGTAGTGATAGAACTGTCAGCCAATGCATTCTTGCATCATATGGTAAGATATATAGCTGGTGTCTTAATGGAGATTGGTATGGGTAAGCGTCCAGTTGACTGGACACAGGAATTACTCAGTGTAAAAGATAGAAAGCAGGGCGGAGTAACCGCACCTCCTTTTGGTTTGTATTTAGGCGGTGTTTTTTATCCCGAAAAATTTGGGATAGATAAGCATCCTATTTTTGATTTGTTACCCGCAGATGTTCAGCGTTTTGAGCATTAAATTAAAGGTTGATGGTTTTTAGTATGATTGATGTAGTTAATTTTTTGTCTTTTCAGGTTCATGGTTCTGCTGGTGGTCATAAGGCAAGTGATGGTATGGCTGGTAGTGTTGGAGAATTCTTAACCTTTGTGGAAAGCTTGCTTGGGCTTGCGCCATCTGAAATGTTTGCAGCCATAATGCCGGGTGTTACATCGCTGGTTAATGTGCATCCACTACTGGTGCATTTCCCAATAGCATTCTTAATGGCTTTTTTTATCGTTTACCTTCTAGGTGCATTAATTAAGAAAGACAGTTGGCAACAGCTTGCAAGTGGTTTACTTTATTTAGGTACCATCGGCGCGGCTATGGCAGTTGTGGCAGGGTTAATAGCAGCCGGTTCAGTTGAGCACGGTGATGATGTGCATTTAATTATGCAACGTCATAAAACCTTTGGACTCTCCATACTTTGTTTATCGGTAGTGCTATCAATTTGGCGACTATTAAGTGCAGGTATTATTAAGGGTGGAGCAAACATCGTATTTCTTACTCTAGCAGCTTTACTTAATATTCTTGTAATATTGGGTGCTGATTTAGGCGGCTTAATGGTTTATAAACATGGTGTGGCTGTTGAAGCGGTAGAAGTAAATATGATGGATTATTTTCAGGAACATACTCATTCCCATTAACTTGATGGAATAAACAAAAAAGGCTGACTTTGTTCAGCCTTTTTTATGTGAGGTGCTATTTGATTATGTAAACCAGGCTGAGTGAGTTTATAAAGCGTGTTGTAAAAATGTTACGCCAACCCAAACAAACCCTACGGTTGTAATGACAAAACTTATTGCAGACAAAACCTTCCATATTGTTTTGTTCCAAAAATCAGGATCAAAGGCTGCAACGACAAAAATACTTGGATTAGTAAATCCGCCTATTGCTACACATCAGCATGCAATAACAGGCAGTTCAACACCTGCACCATAAAAACCTAAATTAAATAACGCCATTAGCGCATAATCAACATGCGCTCTAATCATGGTTTTATAATCGACTAGAAATTTCTCATCAATGCCTTCGATGGGAAACCAGCGAGCAAATGTCATCAGCTAAGCTGAAAGTATTAGTGCTGTCATACAAGCAACAGCACCTATTAATAAAATTTCCATAATGTTTTTTATAGTGGTTTCAAAATTGATCATAAAGTATATCTGAATCCAGAAGCTATAATAATTCTAATGAGCTCTTACTTTAATCAGTAGTCATATACACAGCTTGCTAAAAACATAAAGTGTCACATAGGGTGCGTAAAATTATAAATATAATGGGCTTGCTGAGGAGACTTAAGGGTTTCTTATACAATTATTTCTCTGTAGAATTTACCTATTTATCATTGTTAATGGAGCAGCAGTCCAATGGGAAGAGCCTATCAAAACCGTAAAGAATCTATGGCTAAAACGTCTGATGCCAAGGCTAAAGTCTACAGTAAATATGGTCGTGAGATTTATGTGTGTGCTAAAGCAGGTGGTGTTGATACCGAAGGAAATTTAGCCTTACGAGGGTTGATCGAGCGGGCAAAAAAAGATCAAGTGCCTACCCACGTTATTGAAAAAGCAATCGACAAAGCCAAAGGCGGCGGCGGTGAGGATTTTTCTCCTGCGCGCTACGAAGGTTTTGGTCCGGGTAGTAGTATGGTGATTGTTGATTGCTTGACAGATAACCCTAACCGTACTTTTGGTGATGTGCGTCTGTGCTTTACCAAAACAAAATGTAAAATTGGAACGCAAGGTGTGGTCAGTCATATGTTTGATCATGCGGCTATCTTAATGTTTAAACATGATGACGAGGAAGCCGTGCTTGAAGCCTTGTTAATGGCAGATGTTGATGTGACTGATATTGAGAGTGATGACGGTAAAGTTACTGTCTTTGCGCCTCACGTAGATTATTTTAAAGCCAAGCAAGCATTAATAGATTCTTTAGGTGAAATTGATTTTGAAGTGGATGAAATTCAATTTGTACCAAAAAGTACAACGCCAATCAGCGGTGATGATGTGGTTATGTTTGAAAAATTTATCGATATGTTAAATGATCTGGACGATGTGCAAAATATTTATCATGATGCTGAGTATTAAGGGTATATTAGTAGTTATGGTGTCACGATTAACATAACTTGATATTTTCTTAGAAGGTTTGT
>WTAG01000389.1 GCA_013139755.1 Methylomarinum sp.
GTAAGGACAAAATAGTTCTCGCTACGGCTTTATCAATCGGCTTAAACTGATCAACATCAATCAGGTTTGGCAAAACAACAACCTTATTATTCTTGAATAGAGTACTTTTCGCGGCACAATCTGCTAACCAATGGCTCAGTCCAACCACCGTCAAGTTTTTAAGCTTTGCATAGGTTTTAAGCTTGCGTTCAAGCACCTGCTTGCTAGGATCATTTTCATCTATTGATGCCAAAACCTTACACTGACCACAACTGGTTTTATAACGCCCGCATTCCTCATCATAGTGACAGCCCCCTGTAAAAGCCCACATATCATGTAGCGACCAAACAATAGGGGCTTTAATTGCGGCCAAATCTTCTATCCGCATCATTTCATGACAAATCCAATGCAAATGCACGATGTCAGGATCTATGGCATTGATGGTTTCCATGATTTTAGAAAAGCTAAGAAAAGATGGACTGAATAAAGTTTGGGTTTTATTTGGATAAGGCTTTAAGGGCTCGAAAAACCGGTTTTGCAAATTCCTCAACCGGTTTTGGATTCGTCCAAAATTTTGCTCATAAGGGATCACTGTAAAATCATCGCTGAATTTACCGATCACCAACATTTCACTATTAACACCACTGTCTACAAGCACACGATGCAAACGATAGGCGGCTCTTGCGGCACCACCTGCAATATCGAAGGCGTTAACGATTAAAATCTTCATGGTTTAAGAGCTTCTATATATAATGAATCTGGTTTATATACACTACCATCAGGTTCCGTATCTAAATTATAGTATGTCCAATTAGAAATATAACTTTCACTTGCGCTACGAACGACAATACCCTTAAAACCCAAATCTTTAAGAATTTTACCTAGCGAATAACCGTCATACATCCATTGATGATTCTCCCCGCTCATACGAAAACGTCCAACCTGCAATGCTTTATATTCAGTGCCTAGCAACATAGATAAAATATGTTCACGCAGAACTTGCGGTCTGAATAAAACACCCATTAGTTTTCGAATAATTGATTTTTTATTATCAATTTTCTGCTCAGTAACTAAAGGCATTCTTCGCCCTGATTCAATCAGCTTTCTCACCTCAGCTCCACAACGCGCCACCACAAAACCCTCATTGGTGATTTCCTTCTGAAAAAGATATTCAGCCATTTCTCCACCCGAATGATTTCGTGTCACTTGGTCATACATTTCAAGTAAAATCCATTCATAGTTCTGTTGCGCTGAAAGCATGCCGTTTCTTGCCTCTTCAAGCGCAACAAGATATTCACGGACAATTGATTCTAAATCAGGAATGGCAATTCTAATGACTGCGCCAGGTTTCATCACTCGAAAACATTCTTGCAGAAACTTGGGGACGTCGGCTTTATTAAAATGCTCTAATAAATGGGATTGATAAACCACATCATACGAACTATCAGGAAACGGAATCCCTTCAGTTAGATTGGCTGCAATTATTCTAGGGCCTGAAGACGTAAAATCTACATTTTGCCAATCACTGTGAAATCGAGAACCACAACCTAAATTTAGTTTTTTTGAACCTAGCATTTTATTCAACTTTAACCGCAATTCTTCCTGTGTAATCTATTCTATTGAGTAAAATTTTTATATTATTTTTCTCAATATACTCATCAACTCCTTTTCTTGCTCCTTGCCAGTGACCATAGTCATCTATGATCAGCACCCCACCTTTTACAAGACGAGGAAATAAATGCTCCATCTCATGCTTAGTTGATTCATACCAATCAGTATCCAACCTCAACAATGCAATTTTATCAGGAGCACTAAATGGGATTGTTTGTTCAACCATTCCCTTAACAAAATGAATTTTTTCGCTAGGATAGCCAATGCTATTGACTGCACTTTGAACCATATCTAAAGAAGCACAACACCAAACTGACTCCTCTTTCATTTTGTCTGATTGCTCTAAAAGAGTTTCAGCAGATACTCCTGCAATATCCACATCCTTTTCAGTTGGCGGAGTCATTCCTTCAAATGTATCAAATAAATATAAATTCCTACTTGAATCTCCCGAACTTAAAAGAATTTCTGCCACAGCCATCATGCTGCCACCTTTCCACACACCACACTCTACAATATCCCCCTCAATTTTTTTCTCATGAATATACTTCACTGCATCACATAGCGCAAAAATCCGTTCAGGTGATGTCATTGTATAAGGCTTAACCTTTTTATAAACTTCAATAAACGATGTAGGTACATCAGCGGAATATATTTCCTCATTCTGACATTGCACTTTATTAAAATTTAGTTTCCTTGCTATTTTCTTAATTTGTTGAGTTAAAAACATTACATCCTTCAAGAGTTATTAAATAAATTAAAATTAGCTGTGTTTTTGAATAAAATCGTTTACGTATTGCCTAAAAATATAAAGGCTTTTTTCTTATTTAGTTTCAGCGTATTTTCGACAGAATCATGATCAGAACTTATAATGAGCTTAGTCACTAATTGAAACAAACAAACTTTTCTTCCATTCTGTTAAATCCCTTGAAATTAAAGATTCTATAGCCTCTAGTTCAGATTGATACTTTTTCAAAAGTAATTCTCCAGTGGAGAAACTTAACTTTGACCAGTTTTGTTTATAAATTTTCATATTCATTTCAAACAGGTAATGAGCCATTTTACCAATCGCCTTATTATAAAAACGACGCTCAAAAGTGCGAAGTTTGAAGTGCAATGTGACACTTGCAGGACACATTTCAGCTTTATTATAAACTTTAATTGTTGGCACAAAACTTGGTTCGCATTCAAGAAAATGGTAAATATCTTGGACAGTTTCAACAGATTTATTATTTAAATCATCCAACAAAATGACTTTGATTTGTTCCGCAGGAAAAGCATTAAAATAACGCTCTAACTGCTCATAATACAATCCTGATTCAAAATACAGATAGTTATAATAATATTGCGGATTATGTTGATAAAATGAAACATCATATTTTCTTTCATTTTCAATCTCAAGAGCCCTTTCAAATGGATACACTCTTTCGTAACCATGATTCACCATCCAACGATAAAGAGAATAGGCCCGATCCACTGGATTCCTTAGCACAATAATAATTTTCGCATCTGGAACTTCCTTGCGAATCCAATTGGCTGATTCTGGGGACGTCAAGTATGCGTTCGAAGCTTCACCAACAGCTTTACAGCATCCAGCACTTTTAAATAGTTGTAAATATTTATCATAATCCGTATGACCATAGCTATCACAATAATAGGATGGCTCTTTATCAACAATACTCTCTGGCATAAATACACCTGGATGCTGTTTAAGATACATCCATAGTGAAGTCGTACCTGTCTTTGCCGCTCCTACAATAAAAAAATTTGGTTTTATTACATCTTTTTTCATTAATCAAATACACTCCAGACATTAATTGAAGAATCGCGTTTTAGTGCTTTTATTACTTTTGCAGGAGCACCTACTGCAATCGAGTTCGATGGAATATCTTTTGTAACAATACTACCAGCCCCTATAACTACATCATCACCAATTGAAACATTAGAAAGAATCGTTACATTAACTCCACACCAAACTCGATCACCAATTAAAATTTTTTCCGCAAATGGCTTTAGACTCAGCACATCATGAGAACCAGATACTAAAGTTAACCCTGAGGCAGCGAGGAAATCATTTCCTATCTGAATAACACCATGAGTTTCAATTCTAGAGTTTGCTCCTATAGCGCATCGCTCGCCCAGTATTAAATTATTAGAAGCCACTAAACGAAACCTTCTGCCAATCCAGAGTTTTTCCCGAATTTAACGCCCAAAAAATATAAAAAAAATTTTCTAAAAAAGATTCGATTCCCTCGGAACTAATAAATGTCCTTCTATCGCAGAGATAAACAGAAGCATTTAGCTCATTAATCCGTGAAAAATCACCATGTTATTATTCCTGGCCCACAAATACCTTTCCAATCAGATGCCGAGGTTTTATCAGCTAACTTTCCTGAAAACACGACATTGAAATTCAAAATATGTTCTTTTTTCTCAAATAATTGGTAGTTTCTTTTTGCTAGAGAAAAATCCATTGAGTATTTTCCTTGCGCCAATCCATAGGCTGGAATATGACATTCCAATGTATCATGTACAATTAATGGTGTTTCAGAAAAAGCACTAGAGCTATGATGAATACACAAACCTTGCATATTATTTATTCGTAACCCGAGTTCGATATCTACTAAATTGTTTTTAGCTAACTCGAATATAATTTTTATTGGTTGATTCATCTTAAATGCCTCTCCCATACTATGTTCTTGTGTAATTTCGATACGTCTTACATATGGATGTGAAAAATCAGATTGAGCTTCATAAACAAATACTTGCAAAGAACTACCTCCCATATAATGATGAATGACACTGTCAACATCAGAATTCTTTTGTAATTCTCCATGTTGCAACATAATTGCACTATTACATAACTCGGTTATAGCTGCCATATTATGGCTAACAAACAAGATAGTTCGGCCATCATCAGCAACATCATTCATTTTACCCAAACATTTCTTTTGAAATGCAGCATCCCCGACTGCCAAAACCTCATCTACCACCAAAATTTCTGGCTCCAAATGTGCCGCCACAGAAAAAGCCAGCCTGACATACATTCCACTGGAATAACGCTTCACTGGCGTATCTAAAAACTTATCTACTTCGGCAAAAGCGACGATTTCATCAAACTTAGCTTTAATCTCTCGGCGGCTCATACCTAAAATAGCACCATTTAGATAGATATTTTCACGCCCTGTTAATTCTGGGTGAAAACCCGTGCCGACTTCTAATAAACTAGCGATTCTTCCATTAATATGAATTTTTCCGCTGGTGGGTTCGGTGATGCGTGAAAGTACTTTTAATAGAGTTGATTTACCCGCACCATTACGCCCGATGATGCCAACTTTATCGCCTTGGTTGATTTCAAAGTTAATATCTTTTAGCGCCCAGAATTCTTCCTGTGTTTGCTGGTCTAGCTGTGAGCCACTAAAAGGATGCCTTATTTTGTTGGCTATATTTTTACTGCCTTGTATCAGCGTGTCGCTAAAGGTTTCATAATTGCCTGATTTTCTCTCATGTCTAATGATGTATTTTTTGCTGAGGTTTTCTACTTTTATGGCTATATTGGATGGTTTATTTGACATGATATCCACCTGTTTTTGGTGCGCCTATAAAAAGTATTTTCCCTTGATCTTTAAGCCTTTTTAACTCTCTTTCTACTGTTCTTAAGGGCATATTTAAAGCTTCAGAAATATTATTGGCTTTAAGGTTAGGAGTATTTTTAATTATTTCATAAACGGAATTTACTCCGCCATTTACTCCGCCATTTACTCCGCCATTTACCCCGCCATCTTGTTTTTGTTTAAAGAGTATCACTTTAAAGCCATGCTGGAATTCCTCGAACACTGGTTCTAGGATGCCATGTTTATGGCATTCCTGTTTTATTCTGGCTATTCCTGACCCGTATTTCTCTATACTCCCGACTTCCTTAAACATTTTTGCAAGTGCCTTGTTGCGACTTCGTGAAGAGTAGTTACCACTTTGTAATTTTTCAACAGTGAGATCATCATATAACTTACCAGGATTAAAAAACGTTATATGATCATCAAAAATCTTTACGATTGAGTCGCCACTGTCTCTATAATCCCTGTGTACAATCATGTTGGTGACAATTTCACGAATAGCTTCTAATGGATAATCATACCGTTCTATTCGCTGAGGCTCGCCCGTAATAATGTACTCGACCATTAAATTTTTACGGATAAAGGTCAATGCTTTTTCCACCTCAGTTAGTACATCAGTATTTAAACTTAGGCTATCAATAATCTTTGTTTCTGTTTTGAATCTACCGATTTGCATGCCAGTTAATGATGATATATTACTGACAAAAAGCAAATACGCGCCGAATGTCAGTTGCTCATTTTTTATAAGCTCGTATTTTTTAAGAATACTAAAAATATCGTCATTAAACCTTTTGTCTTGATAATGCTCTATTCTTTCAATGAGTTTTATTGCTTTATCTATTGATATATCTTCAAAATCATGCAGAGTATCAA
>WTAG01000634.1 GCA_013139755.1 Methylomarinum sp.
AATAGATTCAGAAAAGCCATTAGATTTATTGAGAGAAAGTTACCATAGACCTCAGCAAGCAAGTACTTTAAATCGTATGTTATATATGGACTGGAAAACCACCTTGCATGATAATGACTTAGTTAAAGTTAATAAAATGTGTGAAATGGCGGGAGTAACGGTTAGATATCCATTACTAACACAAGAAATTGTTGGATTATCATGTCAAATTCCCTCAGTTGATAAATTACAAGCTAAAGAACTACGTAAATTTTACAAACAAGCGATGGTAGGTTTCCTGCCTGAAGAGATTCTGCATAAATCTAAACATGGGCTTGGGCTGCCTTTTGGGGTATGGTTAAAAGATTATCAGCCCTTAAAAGACCTGGCTTATGATAGTATTAATAGTTTAAAAAAACGTCCTTATTTTAAAACTGAATTTTTAGATCACGCTATTAAAATGCATCAAAGTATTCATGCTGGTTATTATGGTGAATTGATTTGGATATTGATGATGTTGGAATTGTGGTTTCAGGGAAAAGAACGCTAGTAATTAGACTTTGTTGGGTAGGTTTTTGTTAAAGTGAAAAGCTTAAATTGAATTAAATTCGATATGGTTTTTTCTAACAATTTTTCTTGTCCTTTCAAAATGTATAAACAAAATAAATAAACTGAATATTACAGACAATGCAATCATTAATACTTTTTGCTTTAAGGTTCATAGCAACACTCGTTTCTGGTTTTGGAAAGAATAAGAAGTTGTTCATCCTCATTTATCATAGAGTATTAGATGAGTCAGATTATATGCGCCCAGCTGAGGTGGATAAAAAGGTATTTACCTGGCAAATGAACTTACTTTCTAATTATTTTAATGTGTTGCCACTTGATGAGGCTTTGGAAAAAATTGAAACAGGTATGCTTCCATCAAGGGCTGTATCAATAACTTTTGATGATGGATATTCAGATAACTATCTTAATGCTTTACCGATCCTAAAAAAATATGATTTGAAAGCTACTTTTTTCATTGCTAGTGGTTATTTGAATGGTGGTATGATGTGGAATGATCAGGTTATAGAATCGATAAGGCGGATGACTTCGGAAAAACTTGATTTAACTGACGTTGGTTTTGGGGCGTTTTCGATTAGTGATGAAATTCAAAAATCAACTGCTGCGGATCAAATTATTAATAAGATAAAACATTTAGAAAGTAATGAAAGGCAAGATATTGCTGATTTCATTTCATCAAAAGTGAAGAAAATGCCTACTGATCTCATGATGACGGATGAACAATTAATTAAGTTACATCAAGCTGGGATGGAAATTGGAGGGCATACAGTATCACACCCTATTATGGCCAATTTGGATGCAGATGAAGTTAAAAAAGAGCTTAAAAACAATAAACAGACACTTGAAAAATTATTAAACACCAGTCTTCGTTTTTTTGCCTACCCTAATGGAAAGCCAAATGTTGATTACAAACCTGAGCAAATTGAGCAAGTGAAATTACAAGGGTATAAAGGAGCTGTATCGACTGAGTGGGGAGTAGTTGGTTTGAATTCAGACATCTTTCAGTTAAAAAGATTTACCCCTTGGGATACTCACCCCGTAAAATTTATGTTGCGTATGATTATGCGTTATAAATTGGGATAATAACCTTTGTACGAAGCAATCAGCTAAATTTGGTAAGATATGAATGCAGCAAACAAGTGGGCTAGAAAAATATTATAGCTTGGGTGAATTTAGTCCAAACGGATTTAAATGATGCTCTCAATCATCATGAACCATTTGAAATGGCTATACTAAAAATAGGGCGGATAACTTTTAGTGTGTTTAAAATGAGCGAACACACTAAAAAACCAAATAGTTACCTATCAGAATTTAAAGAATCAGCAGTTTAGTTAGCGATTGAATCAGATTAACCAATTGCAGTTTATTTAAAATAAATAACTTAATCCAAAGAAAGTAGCAAATAATATCTATGACTATACTAAGGAATTCTGGGAAACAAAATTATGGATAAAAACTAAAATAGTAACTCAATTAATAATAAAGAACCAGTTGTTGATAACGGTGTTGGATAAATTTGAGCTGGATATTGCGGTGGATTTATTGGTTCGATAGCCTGAGGTTATAGGAGATAATGTTGTGATGAAGTACTTTGTAATTGTTGTAATTGTTGTAATTGCTCCATTTTCTGAATTTGTTTATGCCTTAGATAAGGCTAGATGGAACGTTGGGGTGGATTTGTTAGGTATACCTTGTATGGATCATGACACAGCTCCAGTTGGCCCATATGACTATACAGATAAAAGTTTAAGAAGTAAGCACTTAGGTATTGTTGAGGCATATCATTTTACTGATAAGATAAAAAGACTTCAGAATGATAAAGGCAGTGTACAAGATAATTTAAATTATACATTATCAGCCTGGCCTAATCATCACGGTGCTTTAAAGGCGGTTTCTAATTATCATTTTCTCTATTCAAAGAAGATGAAAGAGCATCCATTATTTACTCCAGCAGAATGTTATTTAAAAAGAGCAATTAATTTTTCTAGGAGTGATGGTGTTAGTTATTTATTGTATGCACGTTTTCTAACAAAAATGAAACAGTATAAAGAGGCAGATAAGCTTTATAACAGAACTATGGAATTGCTACCTGATAATCCTGTTGTACTTTATAACTATGGTTCTTTATTGTTTAAAATGAAAGAGTTTAAAAAAGCAAAAGAATATGCTGAGTTAGCAAAGAAGCATGGTCACCCATATAAAAAGTTACTCGGTATGCTTAAAAAAAAGGGGTATTAGATTATGCCTGAATTGAATGCTATTGGTCCAAATTAAGTTTATATGTATTTAATATTATGCGTGATATAGTCGTTACTTTATTTGTTTTTGCTGGTTTACTATACACAATAAAAAAACCATATGTTGGTATTTTAGTGTGGTCATGGCTAGGTTATATGAATCCACACCGCTTGTGTTACGGATTTGCATATTCAATGCCTTTTTCACAAATAACAGCATTATTAACGATGGGTGCTTTGTTATTTTCTAAAGAACGAAAAGTATTGCCAAAAGATATTCTGGTTTACTTGCTTTTATTTTTTATTTTGTGGATGGGGCTAACAACACTTTTTGCTTTTGAAGCAGAGGCTGCAAAAGAACAGTACATTAAGATTTTAAAAATTCAATTACCTGTTTTTTTGACAATGATGATGTTCACTTCCAAAGAACGAATTCATCAGTTGTTATGGGTTATTGTTGTTTCATTAGGGTATTTTTCGACCAAAGGTGGTATTTTTACCTTAATGACAGGCGGTGCATTTCGAGTGTACGGGCCACCAGGCTCATTTGTGGAAGAAAATAATGCCTTAGCAATAGCCTCATTAATGGTTATACCATTGTTGGTTTATTTAAGGACTACCTTGACACGTAAATGGGCAAAACAGGTTGCACTATTTGCAATTATCTCAATGAGTTTCTCTGTTATTGGTTCACAGTCTAGAGGTGCCTTTCTAGCAATTTTAGTGGTTGGTACATATTTCTGGCTACAAAGCAAGCATAAGCTTACAACAGGGGTTATGATTATTGTGTTTATTGGCCTTTTATCTCTAATGTTGCCAGATTCATGGTATGAACGAATGAATAGTATTAGTACTTATGATGAAGATGGCTCTGCAATGGGGCGAATACATGCCTGGACTTTGGCCTATAATGTAGCCAACCAAAATTTGCTTGGTGGTGGTTTAAATCTATGGACTAAAATAACATATACTAACTATTTAGAGGGTTTTGATCCACTACGACAGACTGCTTTTGTAGCACATAGTATTTATCTTAGTATATTAGGAGAGCATGGCTGGTTTGGATTGTTTTTGTATTTACTAATATATGCAATTGGCTGGAGTTATTGCAAATCGCTTGTTAAGCAATGTGATGGTCAAGCCCATATACAATGGATTGCAGACCTGGCAAGAATGATGAAAGTTGGTTTGCTAGCTTATTTTGCTGGAGGGGCCTTTTTAAGCCTGTCTTATTTTGATTTGCCATGGCATTATCTTGCTATTATCGTGTTGTTAAAAGAAATAGCAAAAAATTCAGAAGCACCTGAAATTATAGAAGCTAATAAAATTGTAGAGGAGTCCTCTACTAAAATTATCATCAATGAACAAGGTATTGTTCAATAAAATTAATATGAAACAGTTTTTGTTTTGAGTTAAAAAAGAATGGCCTGTTTTATATGTATTCCTGATAGCGGAGAAAACGAAATACATGGATATCGAAAAACTATTAAAATCAATTTTACAACAACATCTACAGTTAGGTGATGCAGTTAACGCTTATACAAGTGAAACGGCTTTGTTAGGCGCATTACCTGAACTGGATTCTATGGGTGTGGTTAATATCATTACGGCTATTGAAGAAAACCTTGGATGTGTTATTGATGATGATGAAATTAGTGCCGAAGCCTTTGAAACTTTTGGTAGTCTGATGCAATTTATTGAAAGCAAGTTATGATTGATACTGTTTCAGAAAATATACTTTTGCAGCCACAGTACATCAATGGAAGTAAAGGTGATTTATTCACTCTGTTTGTACCCCCTAAAAATAATGAAAATACTGTTTTTTTATTATTACCTTCATTTGCAGAGGAGTTAAATCGCTGTCGAGTTATGGTTGCTATGCAAGCAAGGCAGTTGGCTGCACAAGGGTATGGATGTCTGTTATTGGATTATTATGGGACAGGTGATAGCCAAGGTGATTTTTCTGAAACAGATTACTTGCAATGGCATGAAGATATTGACTCTGCATACCAATGGTTAGGTAGTCAGGGCTATGAAAATATAGCGCTATGGGGATTACGTTTAGGCGCTTTGCTAGCCGTTGATAATGCTGTTAAATATCCAGAGCGATATAGTCGGTTAATACTTTGGCAACCCGTTTTAGACGCTAAATTATTTTTAACTCAGTTTTTACGTATACGTATTGCTATGTTAATGGATCGTGGTTTAAAAAAAGAAACCACCAATGAAATGCGCTCTACTCTGGAACAAGGCGGGAGTATAGAAATTGCTGGATATGAAATTACACCGCAATTATTTAAAACCTTAGAATTGCAAAAAATGATGGATTATATGGTGACTGATAAAATGCCCGTCATCGATTGGTTTGAAGTGGTTTTGGACGAAGGTAATGATTTATCTTTACCTAGTCAGCGGGTACTTGAAAAGTGGTCTAATCATCATGATAAAGTTAACGTTCATACGTTTACCGGTCCTTTTTTTTGGCAGCTTCATGAGCGTGAATTAACACCCGAGTTATTAGAGAAAACTAATCAAGCAGTCGCGAGAAATTAGGTGTGGCAACGTTGTGTGACTTAATTTAATGCTGAACTACAAAAAAAAGTATCAAAATGAATTCTGAAGAAACCCCGCTAGTTATTGACTGCCAAGGTGCACCTCAAATAGGTATCTTACATAAACCTGAAGCCCCCAAAAAAACAGCGATAGTCGTTGTTGTTGCAGGTGGGCCGCAGTATAGAGTTGGATGTGCGAGACAAATTATATTATGGAGTCGTTGCCTGGCTACCAATGGATACCCTGTATTACGTTTTGATTATCGTGGTTTTGGGGATAGTGCTGGAGAATTTAAAGGCTTTGAACATGTTGATGATGATATAAAAAGTGCTATTGATCGTCTATACATGGAGATCCCAGAACTTGACGAAGTGGTTCTATGGGCTGAATGCAATGCTGGATCATCTGTCATGATGTATGCCTGGAAAGATTCCCGAGTCAAGAAATTGATTTTACAAAATCCATGGGTTCGTAATGAAATGACTCAGGCACGTACATATATTAAACATTATTATTTAATGCGTTTAATGCAAAAAAGTTTTTGGTTAAAACTGTTCAGATTTAAATTTAACCCTTTTGCCTCATTAGCTTCATTTTTAAAATTATGGCAAAGTGCACAGCAACAAAAGACTGATGAAAAATTAGATGTTGATAAAGGGTTTTCTGAACTAGCAACCTATCAGGAAAAGATGTGTGAGGGGCTTGCTCGATTTGAAGGTGATGTTCTTTTATTCATGAGTGGCTATAGCTTGATCGGTAAAGAATTTGATGAATTAGTGAATATTTCGGCACGCTGGAAAGAAGTCATTAACAATACGCGATTAACTCGTATAGATGAGCCAGATGCCGATCACACATTTTCTCGATCTATTGATCGTGAGAAATTAATTAATAATACCTTAACATGGTTAAATCGATGACAAATAAGCCTTTTTTTTCTATTATTGTACCCACACGTGATCGTGGACAAGAGTTACAAATTTGTCTGGATGCTATATTCCAACAAAGCTTTAGTGATTATCAAGTTCTTATTTTAGATGATGGGTCAGATGATGATGTTCGTCAGCAGCATCAACAACGATTGAAACAATACGATACTCGTTTTCAGTGGTTTGAAGTCAATGGTGCTGGCTCTTTGGGCTCAGGGCCATCAGTTGTACGAAATATAGGACTTGAAAAAGCAACGGGTAACTACGTTACTTTTTGTGATGATGATGATTGTTGGCATCGTGATGACCATTTAGAAGTTGCAGCAGAAGCATTAAAGAAAACTAATGCCCAGGCTTATTTTTCGGGTATGCAAATTAAAGATGATCAGGGTAAGATCGTTATTGATCAGCAAATGACTTTAGTGAGTGAAATTGCTTTACAACAACAGAGTATTGGAATCGAGGGGGTGTACCCATTAAGTGCCTCTCAAATACTACTTTATCCTGATTATGCACATCTTAATATTACAATTGTTGATAGAGTATTGCTTGAACAATTGGGGGGCTTTTGGCCTCATACCCGTTTTGCTGAAGATGTAGATTTGTTTGTTCGAATTTGTGACAAGGCAAAAGGCATTTTATTTAGACCTGAAATCTGTGCGACTCATTTTGCGCCAGAGAAAAGACAAACAGTGTCAGTTTCAAATCGACTAAGCATGCAAGATAAACGATTATTAGAAATAAGTGTTTATCAACATCTATTAGTACATTGTGAAGGTATAGCGGCACTAAACTATGCTCGAAAAAGCTTGGCAATAACAGAAAAAATGTTAACAGAAGAGCTAAAATTGGAAAAAAAGAAAATAGCGACTAACGTTTTTTCTGGTAATGCTTTATCAGCTTTATTCTCATTAAAATGGGCTGTATATACTTTATGGTTACGCCTTGATTATAGGGAGTAATCTAGTTGACGTTCTTTTCAATATTGTTTGGGAACGTGCATAAAACAACCTCCCGATTTCTAACGGGTCTTTTTTCTCCAGGTGGAATAATCTCATTCGTTGTGTAGAATAACTATGCGCCTTATGAAATCATTCCACCTGAAGCAAAAATCCTGCGTTATAATTTCGGGAAGTTCTTCCATGCACGTTCCTTAGCTGAAATGTTGGGAGTATTAATTGAATAATGATATGTCTTGACGAGTCTGAATAGAAAATTTATTACAAATTGTATATTGAAAACTTATAGGTAAGTAAATAGAGTGATTTTTATATCATTTATTCCATGCATGTAGTGATATTAATACCATATATGAAATTTAGGAAAATTATTTATGAAAAAAATCTTATTTGTTCTTGCTGGTGGTGGTTTTTTAAATGAATCTATACCAATATATAGTGCTTTGAAAGATCAGTTTGAAATGGAGATTGTTGTAGCAAAAGATATAGATTATGAATGCATTCCTGTCGTGATTAGGGATAGTGCGGTTAATATATCCTATATGAATTCAGTAACGCTAAGATCTAACTCTTTAATCCAGAATCTTTTATCAACAATTAAAGCTTTTTGGGAGGCATTTGTTATTATAGTGAAAACAGATTCTAAGCATATAATTTGCTTAGGAAGCTCAATGTCTTTTCCTTTTTTTTTTGTGGGTAAGTTATTTAATAAAAAAACAATTTTTATTGAGTCAATTGCAAGGGTCGACAAGCTGTCTAAAACAGCCTTAATTTTATTAAAACTTCATTTAGTTGATAGATGTTATGTTCAATGGTCAAGTCAAGAAAGTGAGCTGAATAATAGTAAGGTAATGTATATGGGAAGTGTATTATGATTTTTGTAACAGTTGGTACAACTTCCTTTGACCAATTAATAGAAGAAGTTGATAGACTCGTTTTAACAGAAGGATGGAATGAAACGGTCGTTTGCCAGATTGGTAATGGGCTATTCTTACCAAAAAATTGCGAGTATTTTAGGTTTAAACCTAGTATAGATGAGCTTTTGTCTAAAGCTGATATTGTCATTACGCATGGTGGTACGACAGTCATGAGTTTATTATTATCGGAACAAAAATTTATAGCAATTGCTAATACTGATTTAGCTGATAATCACCAATATAACATGCTAAAAAAAATAGCTTCAGTTAAAGATATCCTATGGAGTGATGATGTTAAGCAATTGTCGTCTTTAGTTAGCGAAGTAAGAAATAAAAGTATACAAAGGCATTCAAGAAATAGTTTGGATATGCTAGTTAAAGATATTAGTAATTACATTAGTCAAGACTAAACAACCACCCGCTAAAAGACGGGTGGGTTAGAGCGCTTGGCGACTGAAAGTCGGGATACAGGGCGAATAGCCCTGTTATTCATGCTCACCATATTCTGTTTTAAAATTATCATTCGGACTGGCTTCAAAGTGATGTTCGAGATAATTCTTTATCATTTCTTCAGTCACCTGACCTACTGTGACACAAAAATACCCTCTTGCCCAAAAATGCTTTCCCCAGTAACGTTTTTTTAATTTTGGAAACTCTTCAAAAAGCTTTCTTGCACTACGCCCTTTTATTCTTCTCATTATTTCGCTTGGAGCCATATTAGGAGGAGCAGAAACGACTATGTGTACGTGATCCTTACTAACAACCCCCGACAAAATCTTAATTTCAAATGCTTCGCACGTTTGCCTTACTAACTCTCGCACTCGTAAACTAACATCTCCATTTAAGACCTGATATCTATATTTTGTTACCCAAACAAAGTGGTATTCAATGTTATAAACTGTATGACTGCCATAGCGATCGCTGAAAATCAGGGAAACGGAGCGATAGCAGAGTGATGATTTTTAGTCCGCGGTAGGCGTCAGGGAAATTTGCCAATCCGACGTATGCGATAGCATGCGAGGGCGGCTAAAATTTTATACCGAAAGCCGTCAAGTCAGT
>WTAG01000142.1 GCA_013139755.1 Methylomarinum sp.
GAAAGTTATAGTGAAGATGTTTTATCGGCAGAAGCTGCTGCAAATGGTGATATTTTATTATGTCGAACTCTTCCTAAAACTGATTTAGAAATATCTCTACCCTATGATGCAGATTGCATTCAGCAAACCCTAACAGCGCCAAGAGATGCTGAAATTATAAGTATCGATAAAATTGCAGAACGTACATTAAAAGTTGTATTGCAATTACAAGATGACCCTGAAGTAGGACTGGCATTTGATTTTGAACCTGGACAATTTGTTGAATTAGAAATTGCGGATTTAAACCTAATGCGAGCTTATTCTATAGCCAATATCCCCAATTGGGAGGGGCGTTTAGAATTTTTAATTCGCTTACAACCTAATGGTAAATTCTCTGAATTTTTACAAAATAGCGCGGTTGGTCAACATGTTTTAGTTCATTCACCATCAGGTGCTTTTGTGCTTAACAAGCAAAGTTCAAATCCACGTTGTTTTATAGCTGGTGGCACAGGACTGTCACCGTTCCTATCTATTCTTAGTCGGATGGCTGAATGGGCAGAAGACCACCCAACCCATTTATTACTAGGGGTTAATAAAGAAGCAGAAATACTTTGCCAGGAAGAACTAGCAACACTAAAGCAAAGTTTACCTCTCTTAAGCTATGAAATTTGTGTATGGAAGCCAGAAAATAATTGGCAAGGATTTATAGGTACACCAGTCGATGCATTTAAAGCTTTTCTTGAAAAAAACGGGCCAGAAATAGATGTCTATCTTTGCGGCCCACCTATTTTAGTGGAATCATCAACTCATGCAGCATTAGAAGCTGGGGTAAATAACGATCATATCTATAGTGAGCGCTTCGTTTCTTCTTAGTGCTGAAGTTATTAATATAAAGGTTATTGTTTGGAAGTGCATCTTTTAAGATGATGTACTTCGTTCTTCAGCGCAGCCTATATCAACAGACTTAATCGAACACATTCGTAAATTAATTTTAAGTTTAAGGCAATGAGGCGCTGAATATTAACAGGCTCAAAACAGCCATAAGCGGACCAAGAAGAAATAAACATCTTACATCATTCCTGATCAAAATCTAGTGGGCTCTTTGTTTGTTTCAATGTTCTGCTTTGCACAGTATGCGTATAAATCATAGTTGTTCTCACATCACTATGCCCTAAAAGTTCTTGAATCGTTCGAATATCATAATTAGCCTGTAATAAATGACTAGCAAATGAATGGCGAAGCGTATGAGCCGTTGCCCGTTTAGTTATTCGTGCATCATTAACCGCTCGTTTGATTGCCTTTGAAACCACAGTTTCATGAATATGATAACGTCGTTTTTCTTTTGTTTCAGATAATAGAGTCAATGACTTCGCTGGAAAAAACCACTGCCAGATAAACTCTTTTGCCGCATTATTATATTTACGATCTAATTGAGCTGGCAAAAACGTACCTGAGAATTTGGCTTTTAAATCAGCATCATGAATTGCCGCTACTTTCTGTAACTGTTTTTGTAAATCTGGAGCAATACTTTGTGGCAAAGGTACGGTTCGATCTTTCCCCCCCCCTTACCATCATGAATCGTAACGAGACCAGCATCAAAATTAAAATCTTGCACCCGTAACTTCAAACACTCAAAAAGTCTTAATCCGCAACCATAAAGTAATTTAGCAACCAAGTTGACGGGATAGTCTAAATGATCAAAAATAAGATCAATTTCATCCCGAGATAACACCACAGGAATATAAGGTTTTCGCTTAGCCCTGACAACACCTTTAATTTCACCAAACTCCTGTTTAAGCACATGCTTAAATAAAAACAACAACGAATTAAATGCCAGATTCTGGCTAGCTGCAGAGACTTGTTTTTCAACAGCCAGAAACGTTAAAAAATCAATCACATCCTGCTGTGAAAGTGTTTGGTAATCTTTGCTTTTAGTAAATGTTTGTAATTGACGTATATACCCTCGGTAAGCCTTGAGTGTTTTAGGAGAATAATGGCGAATTTTAATTTCATTAACCAATTGATCAAACACAAACACCCAGCTGCTCCCTGTGTTCTCAGCTATGTGATTAGCCAATAATGAATGAGATCTAGCTCGGGCTGAATAATTAGACCCTTGATTTGGTTGAACCTCAGAAGAATGACCACCATGATCCTCGCTACGGTTTAAAATTAACTGATTGGAATTTACATTTTGCTGAGAGGGTATAGAAATACCACTAGCCTTAAGGAGTTGATGCTCAGAATCAGCATGCATTTTTAAAAACAAAGATACTGAATGTTTAGCCTGGTTTTGTTGTTGTACAGACTGATCTTTATCCTGTAATTTCTGCACAAACAAAGATAAACTACCCGAGCGAAAAACATCATGCTGGTACTTATGACAAAAGTCCCAATAGAACCGCAGCCACTTTTTATAAACAGCCCTATCTTTATCAGAAAAGGACTTACTCAGCAAAAGATCATTAAATTTTTGGATTAAAAGATCAGGAAGTTTAAGCATGAATGTTAATCATAAACTAGTTACCATGTTATTAATGTATGTTATCTAGTTTAGTATTACAAGCCTAACGGCTTTTCTATTGCCAAATCATTGGGGTTGGCGTTAGAATAACTAGCCCCGAGACAATAACTTGTTATTTGTTTCCTGCGAGAGCCAGTAGCAGAAAAGAAATTCATTGCTTGAAAGAGCTGAAGCTGAGTGCTGTGAAGCCAGTTTGGTTTGAAAAAAGTAAGCTCGATGCGGTGAATATAATCCTAAGAAAAAGCAGGATTCGACGTGGAAAAGTAGGATGTCGCTTTTTCAAAGTCCGTAGCGAAAATAAGATTAAAACGAAAGAGCAGAAAGAATCAAAGCTGAGTTTTGATGTTTGCAGCGTTGGGTGTGGATAATGAAAAGCTTAGGCGTCTCTTAACGAAACCAAGGAAAGAGTAAACAGAACTTAAAGCTACATCTATATTGATAAAACAAAACACGATTATTTTGGTGTTAGAGTGAATATTTAATTCTTTTTTAGGTGAATAAAAAATGATTGCGAAATACTTAATGAAAAAAATCTTACATTATTTTATATTTCTGTGTGTGGTATTTATTTATCCATCTACAATTTTTGCAAAAAATAATTATATCGTTTGGCCTCCAGAAAACGAAAGTGGTACGTTTTATCTTTCTACTGAAAAAAATAAATATAATAATCGTTTTCCGAGAAAAGGCTATTTAAGAGCAATGACGCCTATTACTATCAAAGAGAATAACGGAAAAATTGTATCAAGATGGCTTCATGAAGTTTCTGGAGGCAATGAATTTAGGTATCTCGAATTTATTAGTTCGTCTGGTGCATATGGCTATATCAAAGAGAGTAGTGTGAAGCCATTGAACCAGCTATCAATTAAACGAAAAAAAGACTTACTTAGAGAAGGTTATAGCAACATAATAATTCCATTACACCCATTAAAAGAAGTTAGTATCTATAGGGTAAATGGTTCAGGTAAACTAATTAAAAAGCATAGTTTCTCTAGGTCAAGTCATGATTTAGTTGTATCAAATGGAAATAAAAAGAAGGTTGAAACCTCAATTGGCGTAAGAAAGCAACTTCTGGAGGCTAGTTACTTCATGTTGTTAGCTGATGGTTCATATAAAATAACTAGTGGTTGGTTAGATAATAGTGAAAATACAAAATTGTTTGATGTATTTCCTGTAACCAGTATAAATAGTTCCAAAATAAATGAGAAATTAAACCAATCTTTTTTAGGAAAAGTAAAAAACTTGTGGGAGCATTGGATAAATAATTACGATGATAATAAATTAGCAAGTGCTATGAAAAAGGAATGTGATAGTGAAGTAAATATGAGTTTTGATGTTAAGTTATCTGGAGAAACACCGGTCTCATTAGTTAAGCTTTCCGGAGGCGCTACTGGAAAAATAACATATCAATTTCCTCGTGGATATAGGTATAAGACTGCACTTTTTGAAGATTTAGAACGAAATAGTAATATTAAAGTATTGAAAACTATTAAATGCAAAAATAACTCAACAAGTGATTGGTATGCGGACAGAGTTGTGTTTGTAAGAAATAAAGATAAATTTGAATTATTTCAAGATGGAATATCCAAAAAAATGGATCAGTATTTTGAAACACCAAGTGCTACTGGGCCATTAAGAAAAAGAGAAAAAATGATTCAACTAAAAACTTTGGATAGTTCAAAAAAAGATTACTATTCTGCATTCTATAAGCTTAATAACTATATAAATGCGTCTATTTATAATAAGCTCGAATTAGACAGTATAGATAAAATCCGTTTAAATACGGTGGTTCTGGAACAAATAGTTGAGTTTTAATATTAAGAATACTTTGGCAGTGAAAGGAACGCCAAATATGGATTTTGTATGTGTAAAAACAAAACGAAAAGTGCAAGTTCTAAATTTTTTAACCTAGAAAGGCTTATCCTATCAATGAAAGTTTGGACGACTGTCCCTATATTGAAAACCCCGAAGAGCAAGAGAAGAGATGGGGTTTTACTTTTTTTATTATAACAAGCAAAATCAACTTACCTCAATTCTTCTTGATATGAAGTTTATCTTGGTGAAAATAGTCCATCGTCCTGCAGTCTTGACGCTGAATACAGGAAAACTTTGGGGTCAGAAAACTTTGGGGTCAAGTCTTGTATTTTGCATGTGGCGAGTGAAAAGCAGAGCAAAGAGCAGAATGAGTGAGGACGAAAGTGAAACCTGAGATCTACCAAGTTCTTATAACTTGGCAATCAACTTGCCTTTATTCTTCTAATGCAAAGTTTATCTTGCTGAAAGTAGTAAGCTCTTATTCGCAGTTGTGACGCTGAATACAGCAAGTTATTTAATGGTTATACGTAAATAAGGCAGGAAATTGAACGCAGTATTCATATCAAGAATTATTGTTAGTCTATCGTGGGTATTCCACGGTTTAGTACCTAAATTAATTTATATTGCACCTCTAGAATATGAAATAACGAGTAGTCTGGGCTTCTCCAATAGCACGACATTATTCTTGATAAAGTTTGCTGGTATCTCAGAGATAATCTTTGGTTTAGTTTTTTTTCAATTCTATAAAAACAGGTTTGTTGTAGCTTCAAGCATTGTCGGGTTATTATTCCTCATCGTTGCAGTGGCTGTTTTAACTCCTCATTTATTGTTTGAGGCATTCAACCCAATTACAACAAATATACCTTTAATAGGGTTAAGTTTAATACTTTGGTCAAACTGCAATGTTACAAAAAAAAACGTATAACCAATGGCTGGTATCGATCAATAACATACGTCCAATTACACGTTTCAAATCAAACCTACCAATTACAAACATACAAGTTTTTATTGATAATAATTATCAATTGGTATATTTTAAAAAAAGACTTTCTTTAGAGATAAAAATGAAACAACAAGGCTTTTCCATTTTACTAATACTTATGATGCTGATAACGCCTATTGCGTCTGCATTTGAGCATTGTGAAAACATGGGTATGTCCAATTATTTATCTGCTAGCCAAAGTTTAACCCTGTCTACTCATGACAACAGCACTTTAAATCATCAACAAATATTTAAAGGGCAATCGAACATGGATTGTCAAAACAGCAGTAGCTGTACAACCCATGTTTGTAGTGGTTATGGCATTATATCGACTGCTTTAAGCTTTAATATTGTGCTCTCTTTGTATTATTCAAACTCTGGATACACATCTCTTTATAGTACAGAGATACTCCCTGCCTTAAGACCTCCAAAATCAGTCCTCTCATAGAGGATTTGTGAGCTATTATTTATTTAATAGATATGGCTTCTACAAGATTAGCTTGATTTATTTTATATTTTAGCTGATAAAAGCCCAACCTCTATGGAACTAGGATTCAATAATATGCGAAAGTTTGACGCAATATTTTTGTTTGTCTTCAAGGCGTAGTAACTGGAGCATAGTAGGCTACGCAACTGTTGCTACAACGCAAAAGACGGACAAAAAGACAAGTCAAAATTTGTATATTATTAAATCCTCGTTCCTATACACCCAAACCAGACTCCCATTGTGTAAGAGGAATTTATGATTTCATCCAATAAAATAATATTAGTAATATTACTGGCTTTAACTAGCCTGGTTAAAGCAGACCCTGCCGATCTTTTAATGCTCCCTATAGCAATGGCTATCGCTATACAAGATAACCCTAGCCTGGCCCAAATAAAAGCACGCTCTGATGCTGTGGCGACTATACCATCACAGGTCGGTAGCCTCCCTGATCCTGTCATTAGCTTTAATGCCTTAAACTTACCCGTCGACACCTTTGATACTACTCAAGAAAATATGACTCAAATGCAAGGAGGGATTTCTCAAGTCATCCCTTTTTTCGGAAAATTAGCGCTGCGAGAACA
>WTAG01000666.1 GCA_013139755.1 Methylomarinum sp.
GAGTAGTCTATTTTTGTTTCATTTTACATTTCCTTATAGCGATATGACGATTGCAATATTAGGAATTGTTGCGGGTGTGTTGCTTCTTATTCGGATGTAGACTGTTGTTAGGGTTATTGGGTTTAAAAGCAAGACACAAAGATCATTATGTTTCTGTTCTCTGTGTCAAATGTTTTTTGAACCTCGTAAGTTGAGATCGCAACTATAGCGATTTTCAATCCATACCTACTCGGTTGGGCATCCAGATTTGTAGAAATTCCAGAAATTCTCGTACCTTAGCCGATAAGTATTTACGGTGAGGATAAACCGCATGGATTTCTAAGGGGGATATGCTGTATTGTTCTAATATTGGTATCAACTTACCTTTTTCTATATCTTTTCCTACGATAAAATTAGGTAGCATAACCAGGCCTAAACCTTCCAGGGCTGCCATTCGAATAGGGGCTGCTATATTGGCTTGCATACGACCTGTGACTTTTACTTCTCTATCCCCCAATACACCTCTAAATTTCCATCTATCTCTTGGCGTGATTGCCCAGTTAACCAGGCAGCTGTGATCGACTAAGTCTTCTGGTTCTTCTGGGATGCCATGTTTTTCAAAATAATCTGGTGAGCCGCAGACAACTAAAGATGAGGTGGCGAGTTTTCGGGCAACTAAACTGGTATCCTGTAGCTTTCCTAAAAAGATAGCAATATCTACGCCTTCATCAATAAGATCAACATTACTGCCTTTAAGGATCATTTCTACAGACAGATCATCATTTTGCTTAAGAAATTCGGCGAGAGCGGGTGCAATATGTGTAGCACCAATAAGAGGGGGGGCGCTTATTTTTAGCACGCCTCTGGGTTCGGCCTGTAGGTGGGTTACAGCCGCTTCCATTTCGTCAACATCAAATAATACTTGTTGGCATCTTTCTAAATAAGAGGCTCCCACTTCGGTTAGGCTTAAGCTGCGGGTGGTTCTGTTAAATAGGCGGGTGCCCAACTTACTTTCTAGATGCATGATGTGTTTTGTTGCCATTGCTCTGGATATGCCTAAATCTCTGGCTGCTCCAGCAAAGCTACCGGCTTTTGCTACGCGAACAAAGACGTTCATGCTTGTTAATTTATCCATTTAATACCTTTTTGGAGTTGTTGTGACAAGGATAATTGAGGGGCTAATGGGTATTGTTTCATATTATGAAACAAAGTTTTTAATAATTAACGTATTGTAAACAATTTTTTTGACTGTATAGTAAACACAACTTATCTGATGCAGGCATCATTTAATTGGCAAGGAAACATACTTTTAGTGTTGTTTTACAGGTAGAACCTCCTCATATATTCTGCTTGAATTTTTTAACCTCTCATTGCGTCTATGCATTGGGAGGTTTTTTTTGTCTGTAGAAAATTTATTAAAATCATTATGTTATCATTTCTTTGTATTAGTAGTTAGGGACAGACTATTTTAGTTATACATGAGGTGTAATGCGATTTAATTATATGTTTTATATGCTTATAAATAGTAATGGCTGAGTGATGAGTGGTCTAGTAAAGTAAAACGTAAGGTTTTTTGCATTTATTTAAATTAGACTAATCAGTATGGTATTAGTTTGCTAGATGGGGTTGGAGTGAAAAGAATACGATTGAATCTTGTTCAATATTTATTTTTTGCATTAATGTGTACACAGCTCAATGCAGAAGCATTTGCCAATGAACCTATTATTCCAATCCCTGATGATGTTATTACACAACCTGAGCAAGTTGAGTTGGGTCGAATATTATTTAATGATGTCCGTCTTTCTGTGGGGGATCCAGTTTCGTGTGCGAGTTGTCATTCTATGTCTATGGGTGGTGCAGACGGGCAGGTGGTTTCTACAGGCGTAAAAAGTGAAAAAGGCTCAATTAACTCTCCCACTGTATTAAATAGCAGCCTGCAATTTAGACAATTCTGGAATGGTCGTGCTGAAACATTACTGGAACAAATTGATGGCCCTATAGCTAACCCAAAGGAAATGGGCTCTAGCTGGGATGAAGTACTTAAAAAGCTTAAGGAGGATGTGTTTTATGTTGCCAAGTTTAATCTTCTCTATCCCGATGGTTTGACAATCCCTAATATTAAGCAAGCCATTATTACATTTGAAGAGTCGTTGTTAACGCCTAATAGTCGTTTTGATCAGTATTTGCGTGGTAATCATAAAGCGATTACTGAGGATGAGTTGAAGGGCTATTCTTTATTCAAAGAGTATGGTTGTGTGTCATGTCACCAGGGGGTTGCTGTTGGTGGTAATCTATTTCAAAAATTTGGTGCTTTTGGTGATTTTTTTGTCGATAGAGGGTATGTCACTGAAGCTGATTTTGGGCGGTTTTCTGTTACAAAGAAGGAACAAGATAGATTTGTGTTTAAAGTGCCAACATTGAGAAATATTGAATTAACAGCGCCTTATTTACATGATGGCTCGATAGCCTCTCTTGAAAATGCTGTTATTGTTATGATGAAATATCAATTGGGGCGGAAGCCTAAAGAACAAAATGTGCAGTTGATTGTGCAATTTTTAAAAACTTTGACAGGGCAGTATCAAGGAAAGAATTTAAAGGGAAAAGCACCTTGAAAAAAACCAATCACATTTTCTTTTTAGCGGTTATTTTATTTTTACTAACAGGCCTATTGGCAACATGGTTATACAAACAATCTCAAGTTGATTATCAAGCGCATAGAAGCCGTGTGGAATTGGTGCGTAATATACAAGAATACACGTCTAAGCTAACGCGTCACTTGCTATTGGTGCAAGATGGACAAATTAGCCATTATGACAATGTGACTAAAACCCAGAAAGAGATAGAATTGTTTATTTCTAAATTGCCAAGCAATGAAACTTCAAATCATTTAGTTGAGGCTTGGGTTGGTTTTAAAGAGACTATTGAGGCGGTTAAGTCAGATCATGCCGTTTATCAAAATTCCTTAGTGTATTTTCCTAAAGGTGTTGAAGATCTGTTTGCATCTAATAAAAAACAGAATAAATTTATTTTAGGCCTGGCTGATTTAGAGCGTAAGGTTTTTCAGTTTGGTATTGGTCGTACCCGTGATAAAAAAGTTCAGTTATCTGAGTCGCTTAAACGCTTTAATGGTTTGGCTAAGTCATTACCTGCCAAGGATCTATTTTCAGCCAACATGTTGATTAAGCATGTTGAAATTATATTAAACAAGTATTCACGCCTAGAGAAGTTACGTGGGCAATTGCTGAAGACTGATCTTCCTCAATATTCGCAAGTAATTTTGAATCAATATAATC
>WTAG01000248.1 GCA_013139755.1 Methylomarinum sp.
ATTTTGGGGTTTTTCTTACGAAAACGCAGCACCTTCTGCGTTAATCGGAGCTTCTAATCATTTTGAAGTAGCTATTGCCACGGCCGTGATGTTGTTCGGACTGTCATCAGGTGCTGCTTTGGCAACTGTTGTTGGAGTGCTTATTGAAGTGCCATTAATGCTGGCATTGGTGGGGTTTTGTAAGAGAACAAAAAATTGGTTTCCGAGTTAAATAGGTTAGCGGACTTCAGTCCGCTTTAAATGTTATCACCGTATCATCATGGCAGTGTGAAATCTGCCTTTCAAAGGCTAATTTTATATAGTGGTTAATTTGCCGGATAAAGCTTTTGATTACTTATTCTCATAAGGCTATTTGTTATAAGTTATAATTTGCGGTTATTTTAGATTAACCATAAGATTCACCAGAATGTCCGAATTACTTTCAGAAATGCGACGTCGTCGCACCTTCGCAATAATATCTCATCCTGACGCAGGAAAGACCACAATTACCGAAAAACTATTGCTTTTCGGTGGTGCTATTCAGCTCGCTGGTTCTGTAAAAGGCCGTAAGGCAGCGCGTCATGCTACCTCTGATTGGATGGAAATGGAAAAAGAACGGGGGATTTCGGTAACAACCTCGGTGATGCAGTTTGAGCATAATGACTGTGTTCTTAATCTGCTGGATACACCAGGGCATGAGGATTTCTCTGAAGATACCTACAGAACCTTAACGGCAGTGGATTCAGCTTTAATGGTGATTGACGTTGCTAAAGGGGTAGAGAACCGAACCATTAAGTTAATGGAAGTGTGTCGATTAAGAACGACCCCTATTTTAACGTTTATTAATAAACTGGATAGGGAAGGTAAAGACCCTATCGATTTGTTGGATGAAGTTGAAACAGTTTTAGATATTAAATGTGCTCCGATGACTTGGCCTATCGGTATGGGCAAACGCTTTAAAGGGGTTTATCACCTTTATAAAAATGAAGTGCTGTTATTTAGTGCGCAACATGCTGGAAAAATTGTTGAAGCAGAAGTAATTAAAGGGCTTGATAATCCTAAGCTGGATGAATTGCTGGGTGATCAGGCGGAAGAGCTGAGAGAAGAGATTGAATTAGTTCAAGGTGCAAGCCATGAATTTGATTTAGATGATTATTTAAAAGGTGAGTTGACGCCTGTATTTTTTGGTTCTGCAATTAATAACTTTGGCATTATTGAGTTATTAGATGCATTTGCTGAATATGCGCCGTCACCTAAGCCTCGAATGGCTGAACAACGTGAAGTTTCACCTGAAGAAGCTAAATTCTCTGGTTTTATCTTTAAAGTGCAAGCCAATATGGACCCCTCTCATCGAGATAGAATTGCTTTTTTACGGGTTTGTTCGGGTGTTTTTGATAAAGGTATGAAAGTAAACCATGTGCGCTTAGGAAAGAATATTCAGGTAAGTAATGCGATTACCTTTCAGGCAGATTCACGTAAAAGTGTAGAGGTTGCTTATCCTGGGGATATTATTGGCTTGCATAACCATGGCACTATTACTGTAGGCGATACTTTTACTCAGGGTGAGGGGCTTAAGTTTGGTGGGATTCCATTTTTTGCTCCCGAATTATTTCGTCGCGTGGTATTAAAAGATCCGTTACGTGCAAAAGCATTGCAGAAAGGTTTGGTGCAGCTGACAGAAGAAGGTGCAACGCAATTATTTAAGCCATTGAAAAATAATAATTTAATATTGGGAGCTGTTGGTGTATTACAGTTTGATGTGACAGCGCACAGGCTTAAAAGTGAATACAATGTTGAATGTGTTTACGATAATATTGCTATTAATACTGTCCGTTGGGTCAGTTCTGAAGATCCTAAGATGTTAGAAGAATTCAAAAAGAAAGCATTTGAAAATCTGGCTGAAGATGGTGGTGGTTATCTGGTCTATTTGGCAACTAGCCGCGTTAATTTACAGTTAACTGAAGAGCGCTGGCCGGATATTGTTTTTAGTTCTACCAGAGAATTGTAATAATTGATTTTTAGCGTTAAAAAATGAGCTAAAAATACTGTTTAATTGTAAGTTTAGCTCTTTGTCGTGTTTAAGGGATAAAGCATTTTCTGACGAAATGATAGATTTGTAGATTGAATATCTCTTTAGTTTGAGGGGAAATGAAACTGAGGCTGTATAGAAATGAAAGTATTAGTGGTTGATGATAGCAAAGTAATACGGATGTTGGTTGCTGAATGTGTTACCTCTCTGGGACATGAGATTGTCCATGCAGTAAATGGTGAAGAGGCAGTAGCATGTATTAAAAATGATGAGATAGACCTGGTATTAATGGATGTGGAAATGCCGGGTAAAAATGGTTTTGATACCACGCTTGCCATCAGAACTCTGGATACTAATGACTGGTTTCCGATTATTTTTCTTACCACTAAAGATGATGATGAATCCTTTGCTAATGGTATTTTGGCGGGGGGCGATGCCTACATGCATAAGCCAATTAATACTCTGCGTCTACAGTTAACCATTACAGCAATGGAACGTATTTATGAAATGCGGAAAAAATTGAAGTCAGCGCAAAGCAAATTATTAGAGGTCAATAAGCAACTGGAAAGGTTGGCTACCTATGATCAATTAACAGGGTTGGCTAATCGACATCATTTTGATGAGAGTCTTAATGAGCAATTTAAATTAGCACACAGGAATAAAACACCTTTGTCATTGATTATTTGCGATATAGATTTCTTTAAAGTGTATAACGATACTTATGGTCATCAGCAAGGAGATGACTGCTTGGCTCGTGTTGCCAAGGCAGTGGCTGAAGGGCTTGATCGCCCAACGGATAAAGCCTGCCGTTATGGTGGTGAAGAGTTCACT
>WTAG01000290.1 GCA_013139755.1 Methylomarinum sp.
AAAGTCCATTTTCAAGAAAAATTATTGGGTTTGATGCATTTGGAGAGTTTCCAAAACAAAAAGAACAAACTGACGCGAAGTTTATTCAAGAATTTGAAGGTGTTGGCGGTTTTGGGATATCTGTTGAAGAATTAGAAACTGTTTTTTCACATAAATCATTCAAAAACTATGAACTAATTAAAGGTGATATTGTAGATACCATTCCTGAATACATTTCGGAGCATCCTGAATTAAAAATTGCGTTGTTACACGTTGATGTTGATGTTTATGCGCCGTCAGTAACTATTTTAGAGAATTTATTTGAAAAAGTTGTACGAGGAGGACTGGTTGTTTTTGATGATTATGGCACTGTCTCAGGAGAAACGCGTGCTGTCGATGATTTTTTTGTTGGTAAAGGTGTGCAAATTGAGAAACTTCCAATTTCACATATTCCTGCTTATATAAGAAAAAAATAAATTACAGTCTCAATTTTTTCTTCATTATAGGATCCTAGGTTTATAGCGCGAGAGCGAAATAGTATGCACATTTATGCGATCTAAGTAATAGAGGTTTCTCTACTCGTTAGGGCAATCGCATTAAAAAATCAAAAGATGTCGACACTTTAAAAACATTTAGACTCATTTAGAAACGGTTCGAAAATTTATTTATTTTTTGGATTCATTTATAAAGAGGCTATATTTCATAAGTCATTGATACTGTAAAATATTTTTAATGCGATTGCCCTGCTCTACTCGTTTTTATGAGAGTTAAGCATTAGAATTTATTTTCAAGGAATTCTAATGCATTCCAAAAACCTTGACCACGATTTTTATGTCCTTGCCAGACTTCTGGTATAAATTGTATCTTTGGTGCGACGACTTCAAGTATTTTCCCTAACTTTTCAAAATCAATATCGCCCTCACCAATTTGTATGCCTTCACCATCATCTCCTTTAGCATCGACTATGTGCATATGTACGGTATAGGGAGCGATTGTTTCAACAAACGCATATAAATCCCAGTGGTAATAATTGCAAGCCATCATTGTGTGTGAAATATCTAAACAAATTTTAATTCCTGTTTCTTGACAAAATTCTTTTATCTCTATAGCCGCTAAAAATAAATTATGGTGGCTTTGGCCACCAAAGTGCCACGGGAATGGAGGCATGGTTTGAATGGCAATTGTAATGCCATCAAGATTCATTTGACTAAAGGCATTTTTAATCAATTTGTATTTTTTTTGTTTATCATTTTTAGATAAAAATCCTTCAGTGTCCCAGCCTCCAGCATTTACAACAATGATTGGTTTTTTTGTTTTTGGAAAATATTGCTTTAATTTTCGAGTTTGATCAATTACTCGTTGCAGTTCTTTAATTGATCTTTCACGGTATTCAGTGTCATATGAGCTTAAATCTAACAAATGATCGCCTGAAAATAATTCTGGAGCATGTACGGCAAACCCAATACTTTGGTTAGGTGAAATATAATCACTTAATGTAATTTCTAGATCTTGATATGAAAGGTGAAATTCCACAAAATCTAAATCAACACCTTGTTTTAGTAATTCATAGTCATGGTAGCGAACAGGGATACCATAAGGGCGATTAAAAGTGTAATGAGTCTTTTTTTTTGTTTCGCCATGAATGTCCGTACTAAAAAATATATCTCCTTCCTTAAATTCTCTCGTGGTTTTTTTTCCTATTAATTCATCTATACGATTTGGTTGAAGCCCTTGTCCAGGGCTCATGATATCAATCATATCTTTAGTTATTATTGTTCCTAGTGGTAAGCTGCAATTAGCTATTAAACTTTTAGCTAAAATTTCTCGATTAAGTAGTTCACCTTGAGTTATTTCTCTTGCTTTGCCATTGCCAAGCGATTCCTCTACTTGTCTAACTTGCTGTACCATCTGTTTTAACTCATTAGGAAGCAAACTCACTTTATGATCATTTCCTTCGAAATTACGGTTTAGTGTTAAATGTTTTTCTATGACTTTTGCACCCAGAGCAACTGCAGCTACTGGAACTGACCATCCTCTTTCGTGTCCAGAATAGCCAACTAATGCACCTGTTGAAAGCATTAATTTACTAAGGTAATTAAGGTTAATATCTTTAAATGGTGTTGGGTAAGTAGAGTTGCAATGCAACAAAATGAACTGTGCATTTTTTCTTTTTAAAAAAGAGACGGTTGACTGAATTTCGGTTTCAGTAGTCATTCCTGTTGAGCAAATAATAGGTTTTCCTGTTTTAGCTAGGGCATTAAGAAGCTGGTAATTAGTAAAGTCAGCAGAGGAAACTTTATATGCAGGCATGCCATATTTTTCAAGCTTAGATAGGCTATCTAAATCCCAAGGAGTGCACAGCGATAAAATATTTTTTTCTTTACAATAATTAAAAATTTCAAATAATTCCTTATCTTGTAATTGAAATTTTGATAATAAGTCTAATGTATACTGAGCGCCTAAATCTGCTGAGGCATCGTTGGATTTCCCCGTATTTCGGTATAATGTAGCCATATCTCTCATTTGGAACTTTACGCAATCTACATTCGCCTCTATTGCTCGGTCTACGAGTTTTTTAGCTATATTTATATCTCCTTGATGATTGTTACCAATCTCAGCGATTATGAAAACGGGGTCTTCGTCAGATATTCTCTTATCGCCAATACAAAAATAATTTAAAGCAGGCTCTGCAACTGCAATTAAGTGACCAAAATCATCGACCAGCGGGATAGATGTTATTCGTTCATTAAAGGCATGTTCAATTAATGAAGCTTCACAATTTACATGCATTGAAAAACATGGTCTCTCTATAATATCTACTAACGCAGTATTTAAATCTAGATTGGGTGTCGAAAGTATCCAGCGACGGATATCACCATCAGTTAGGCTACCTAATAAATGATTTTTATCATCTACGGCATAAATTATTTTATGAGTATTGTTGTTTATTTTATTTAAAGCCTCATGTAATGACGCAGAAATTAAGGCTACAAATCCTTTGATATTTTTTTTAACTATCATTGCTCATTCCATATTCATTCATCATTAATTCAGTCACTTGAAAATCAACTAGATCATCAATTTCAAATGATTCTTCATGGCTCATTTCGTGCATAACTATTTTTCCACCCAACCTATTTTTATAGTTTTTATAGACATCTAATTTTGTAATATAAAATGATCCATTTTCAAAATATATGGCATCCTCTGGTCTAATATCTTGTCTTCTTGGACGCTGATAGAGATCATAACTTGCACAAGGGTTACTGGGATTTTTCCAAATAAATTTATGAGTTTTTGTAACCGTCACAAGGCTATCTGCGTTGTTAGACTCAAATAACTGAATAGCTGTTAATAGGCTACTAGGGTATCTAAATGGCGAAGTGGCCTGAATTAAAATGATATTTTCTAGTTTGATGTTTTCTTTCTCACACCAGTCAATGAAGTGTAAAATGGCACTTTCAGTCGATGATTTGTCGTCTGATAGTTCTTTTGGCCGTAAAAAAGGAGATTTTGCTCCATATTTAAGCGCAATATTCTGGATGTCTAGTGCATCAGTTGATACGTATACGTCTTTTATTTTTTTGCAAGAAAGAGCTTGTTGTATACTCCAGGAAATTAAAGGTTTTCCGTTTATTTCTTTTATATTTTTCCCAGGTATGCCTTTGGAGCCACCTCTTGCAGGTATTATTGCAGTATACTCCATTAAACACTCCTAAAGTTTTATACTAACCTCAGTAAACTGAGTTGTTAACTGAGGTTAGTGGGTTTGCACGATGGATTAAAGTCCGTATAAGGGACGTAAAGCTTATGTGTAGCAGCATAATCGATGCTACATAAAGGTGTAATTTAGCTGCATTGTACAATATAGTTAAAATAAAATTTCATCTAAAGTCCAAAGAGCCAGCCTAAATTATTGATAACTCTATTTAAAGGTGAAGAAGCGATAAAATTTTTAGGGGGATACCTGAATGTTTACCCGTTTCTTGGTTTCTAAAGGTGTGATTTAAAAGGCTAGCGTCATAAGGGTAGGTCTATTCAAGCCCCGTCATACATATTCAATAAATAAACTTGTTTCATGTGTTTTTACTCGATTTTCTTGACAAGAAGTGGCTGAATTTTCCATATTTTTACCTTGTTAGTACTTTTAAAGCATACACTAAGGAAAGAGTCTATATTACGACTTAGATAACCGCGCCCTGTGGGCGGGGGTAAAAAAGCTTTGCGTAAAGGTCTGCTCAAGAGTCTCATGTCGTTAAGTTATCCCTGCAATTTAACTAGGAGAAACAAATAAGCAGATTTCAAAAATTATCATATGTTATCTGGTTTTGCCAGTACCATATTGTTTTTGTGCCAAAGTACCGTTATCAAATTTTGAAAGGAGACCTTGGGAGGTATGTTTACCAGAGTATTTATTCTCATATTGAAGGAGCAGGGTGTGAAGTTATCGAATTAAATGTATAGCCTGACCATGTCCATTTACTTGTGAAAGTTTCCAATTTGTGTACAAAGAAATACTGGGGAAATCATTTTTGGTCGGCTAGTTACTGTGTTGATACCGTAGGTATGGATGCAGAAATGATAAGAAAGTATGTAAAGTTCTAGGATAATAAATAACCACTGAAATATTGGGAGCAACTTGGTCTTATTTCAGCAAGGCCCCAGAGGGGTTTTTCTGAGGATGGCCTTTTAGGTCGAACTTAAACCACGTTTTATAAGCGTGGTCGTTAATTTTAGGTGCTTAGCTTACTTTTTAATAGTTGAAAAAATAATTAAAGAAAGTTGAGTGGTGGTCGATAAGATTATTGAGTTTAAAGTTAACATTTTTTCAGTATTTTTTAGTACTGGATCATTAAGAGGATAGAATCATGGCAATGGTAATTAGTACAAACGTAGCGTCAATTAATAGTCAACGTCAATTGACAAAAACAAATAATGCTTTAGCTACATCAATGGAGCGTTTATCTTCTGGTTTGCGTGTCAATAGTGCAAAAGATGATGCGGCTGGTCTAGCGATTGCAGATCGTATGACATCACAAATTAGAGGCATGACGGTAGCAACTCGAAACTCCAATGATGGTATTTCCATGGCACAAACCGCTGAATCTGCTATGGGGGAGATGACTAGTACCATGCAGCGTATGCGTGATTTAGCAATTCAATCTTCTAATGATGGCGCGGTTACCAGAAGTGATAGGGATAAATTGGATACAGAATTTCAACAATTAAACTCTGAATTAACACGAATTATTAGCAGTACTGAATTTAATGGTAAAAAAATCATTAACGGTGATTTAGCAAGCACAGGCGCTAATTTTCAAGTGGGTGCTAATACAACAGCTGACAACCAGATTAATATCACTATCGATAATTTAGCATCGACTATTGCTGGCGTTACATCGGCTGGTATCGGCGGTGGGACTATGACTCA
>WTAG01000447.1 GCA_013139755.1 Methylomarinum sp.
CAAACATTAATAATTCGGTTAATTTTTCTTTTAAAACACTAAAGCGCGATTCAACTTTATATAACGGATTTATTCAGGACGAGCTAACACTACTGCCTGATACACTAAAATTTATTATTGGTTCTAAATTTGAGCATAATGATTTTAGTGGTTTTGAAATTCAACCCAATGCCAAATTAATTTTTACGCCTGATAAAAAGCAAACGGTATGGGCTTCGGTTTCACGTTCGGTCAGGATTCCAAATAGATTAGAACATGATTTGCAGCTTTTATATTTGACTCAAGTGGCACCGGGTTTTTTTAGTGGCGGGCAAGGTAATAGTAATTTAGATTCCGAACAACTTATTTCATATGAACTAGGGTATAGAATACAGCCAATGGACACTTTGTCTTTTGATATAGCTGCTTTTTATAATGATTATGACAAGCTGGCTACTGGAGAAATGGGAACTCCTTTTTTGCAAACAACACCTTCACCACATGTAGTGATTCCAATTTTTGCCGATAATAAAGGTTCAGGTGAAACTTATGGTGTGGAATTGGTGGCTCAATGGCAAGCGTTGAATTGGTGGCGTTTTCAGGGTAGTTATTCTTATCTACAAATGCAGTTGCATTCTGATGCCGGTAGTAATGTTATTTTGCCGGCTAAGCCAGAAGGTGAATCTCCACATCATCAATTTTCAATTCGTTCTTCTATGGATTTGTTGGATGATGTTCATCTTGATACCACAGTTCGTTATGTAGACAATCTGCCTTATCAAAATATTGCTAGTTATACAGAAATGGATATTAACTTAGCATGGGTGCCGATAAAAAATCTTGAACTGTCGGTTGTTGGGCAGAATTTACTGGATAGTCAGCATGGTGAGTTTAATAGTTCGACATTTTCAACCCCTATGGAAGTACAGCGTGGCTTCTATGGCAAAGTTAGCTTCAGTTATTAATCTTAAGAAAAAAAGTGATAGGCTGTGATTGTCGAGAGAAAAATCAATATTGATTCAATACCACTCCAAAAAACAATCCAGCTAAGTTTACATTTTTGCACTTGTTGAATTATTAATGGAATACTGAGGGTTAACAGAAATTCACCGACAATGACATAGACAGGTGTAGAGTCAAAAAATATCATCCAGGCATTTTGGTAATACCAAAATCCAGCTTGCTTGGCGATAAATTCGTAAGTAGGTAAATTAATCGCCCCTAAAATCCCCGTTAAAAGTGTAGCAGTTCCCAATCCCCATTTTTGGATCATCCACCAAGCCAAATAGCCTAGTTGTGTAAGCACAGCAGCCCAGGAAAATGGCATATAAAAAGGGGATTTCCAGATAAAGGGTTCATCAGCTGCATAAACCAGCGTTTGTTGTATGGCAACGGCAAGATAATCAGTGGGTAATTCACCAAATCCAACTATTAGAGCAAATAGATAGAGGCGACCCAGCAAGCTATCACGATATTTTATGATGTAGAAAAGCAGCATAAGATTTAATAGCAATGTAATGATTGCTGCGCCTATCCATCCTGTATGTAAGTACCACGCACACAAATCAGCAACTAATGCAAAAATCATGGTAAATAAAATAAATTTCATTCTGCTTTCTAATTTCATTTAATGTCCTTTTTTGTTGTCTTAGTTTAAAGCGTTAGCTACCGGTTACTCATGTGTTTATAGTTGATAAAAAAGTAGTCCACTTAGCTCGCCAAGTTTCTATTCTCGATTTCGGTGCTCACTCAAAATCTCTGTTTAAAAAAAATATTTTCTTGTCATAAATTTAGAAAATAACCCCAGTAGCTTTAATCGTAGTTAAGGTTGATAGCACTGATTATTAATCTTGACCAAACAGCGCTTTTTTAAAGCTATGTCCAGTGTGTAGCCATATTTTGATAGTTTCATAAATAATAACTGTCGTAAACGTCACAGCCATCCATACCAGCACTGCTTCAATCGGTAATTTAACCCATGCGCCGATTGTTATTCCAATCATCTGCTGATAGTTGTATCCCCACCATTGGTAAGGAGAGGCCAGTGTTGCCTCCCATACTAAGCTAATTAAAAGAACGAAAAAGAATGTACTACTAAACGCACGCCAATTGATAAAATGTACCGTGGTTTTAAAGAATGCGGCTGAAGGAACAAAACTGGCTATAACCAAAAAAGCAAAATAACCGGGAAAACCTCCTTGATAGGGATTTGGTACCAGGTTTTTATAAAGGGTAGCTGCAATGATTAATAAAATAGCAATTATTATGGATTTAGGGTGAAATAACACTAGTTTCTTAATCTGTTTGTTTTTATATTCTTCAAGATAGTTTTCTACATTGTATGCCGCTAACCAATATTCATCACACCAAATATAAATCAATAAAACTGCAACAAACCCCGATAAATAAAAGATGAATTCTTCAATGGGTAGTTCAAATAGCCATTTCATTTGACTGATATCCAGACCGGGTAAATAAATACCTAAAACAGCACCATGATTTATAAAAGTAAAAAAGCTTAAGCCAAAAAATATATCTAGAATAAAACCCAATGGGATAAGTACTACTAAAGAAACCCAAAAAGATTTCCGAATAATATCTTTTTCTTGATTTAAAAATAGCCAGATTAAAATAGAGATTATTGGAATAACAAAAAGACTGAGACTCCAGGTGTAACCTAATGGCGAAGAGTTTATGACTGGGTGAATGCTAGTTTGAGGGTAATTAATACTTAATAGCGTGATGCAGGTAGGTATAACCAAAGTAGCAATAATCAGAAAAAAAACTTTAAAGTCGGTTTGGGGTGTGAGTTTCATAGTTGGCTCTCAATTTTTTGAATAGTAAGTGTATTTTTATGATATTTAATTTTTAGTGCCGGGTTTGACTGGCCGAAGGAAATTGTTTGAATAATAGATGGGTTTGTGAAAATAGCAATAATTTAATTGGGGTATTTGTTTATATTGCGAGATAATTTAATTTTTGATCTCTGTTATTTTTTAAATGACTGGCATTGACGAGGGATTTAAATATCTAATGTTTAGTCTGCAAACAAGATGGTTTGGTTTTTGCAGTTAGATATTATAAAATTTTATGGTGTGATATCGTTTGCTTGATCCATATTCATGGATTCATTAAC
>WTAG01000315.1 GCA_013139755.1 Methylomarinum sp.
GGTCCTGATTTGCCTTTATCACCATTCACCGGCACATCATCAAAAAAAATAACCTGAGCGGCGGGTGTTTTTTGTAATTGCTCTTCAACGCCTTCTAAATCAGCTACTGACAACACATTGCCTTTTAGTAATTCTCTTAATTGCGTATCTAACTGACTAATAATGATCTGCTCAGCACCTAGGTAATCTTCCATCACATAGGCTCCTTAACGGGCAGATAAGCAGGTAATGAATATTGAAGATCACCCGATATTGCTTTGGCTTTTATTTTGTAGATAACGCCATCTATTCCGCTTTTAATTAACTGTGAAACCATGGTTCCCTTAATTTCTGCTGTGTTAAATAACAAAGTAGAAGGGGTTGCATCTACGCCTTTTCTTACCGTAATAGTCACGATTACGCTATCAATAGAGCTAAGCAAACGCGAGAAATCAAAAGAGACGGGAATCACTTCATCAACCGCCTTACTGTCTAGCAAAATCACGCGCATACGCTATATCTCCTTTGCTGTGCCGTTACTGTCCATCTATCTATTTGTGGGATATTTGCAGTGCCTTGGGATAATGCACCAACTGTACTGGCATTGGCTAGCGCGTTTACTGATAAGGGAATTTGTAAATTAATGACGGCATCCGTATCAGCACTGCTTTTACTTGTTGCTGATAATGAACCGTTTTCATCTACTGTTAAGCCTGCTGCTATCAATGCATTAGCTAACGCCAATGCCGACAAATTAGCGGATACATTCAGACCACCGGTGACATTTGATGCTGATGCAGAACTTGAAACCACAGGCACAATGGCAGATAAACCACCACTGACTTTGACGTAGCTTTTTGTTTGCCCTGAAACCGGCACATCAACTAATAAAATACCTGAGCCACTTGCTGATGAATTTGAATTTGCTGATAATCCCTGGCCTGTGCTGATGTTTGCTTGTGTCAGCGCATTTGATACCGCAATACCAGATAAGGTGGCATTCAGCGACAGCGTTGCATCTGTGTCTGCTGATGATGATCCTGTTGCTGATAAATCTGCATTTGCCTCAGTGCTAAGTGAAGCATTGCCGCTTGCCTTAGCATTTGATTGTGTTTGTATTAATGCAGATAAATCTATAGTTGCATTGGATAAGCTTTTTACCAGTGCTGCAGCAGTGATTGCGACATCTGCTGATAACTGACCATTTGCATTGCTAATTGATGCGCTGATGCCTGATAAATCTAATTGTGCTGATATTGCCGCGTTGCTAGTTGATGTTGCTGCTGATGCGCTGACAACGGAAATATCTGCATTGATTTGTGCTGTTGTTTTTGTTGTTGATTTTGCGTTTGCTGATAAATCATTCGCTGCAACAGAATTTGATAATAAATAATAGTTTCTGCGTGGTTTTAAAATTTGATACCGAGCAAACGTTAGCTCTTCCAGCTCTTCATCTAATAATGCGTCTGATCTCGTATCTATAAAAAATAAACGACCATCAAACCGTTCAGATTCGGCTGCACCGCTACGGCCACCAAAAAAAACATACCCCCCCCAAAACGTTGGATCTGAACCTGGAGTAGAGCTGTCATAAAACTGACCATCAACAAATAAGCTATGCTGCCGTGTTTCATTCTGATATTTCACAGCGACAGTGTGTTCATTACCATCGGCAATAAACGGCCCGGTTAGTACAAAATTATATGACCAGCCGGCATCGCGAATATGAAATTTTATAAATCCATTTTCTATATACTGAAAAAAATTTTCACCGGAGTCCCAACGATCTTCGGCAAAAACATATCTAAAATCAGTACTGTTTGTAGTTGATAATCCAATCAAAATCGTGTGATCACGACCCCGGCTAATATCACGCACTAGCGAGAGCTCGTCTGACACAGCAAAAGAAAGCATGCCTGAACCTGAGAATATCGCGCTTTCGCCGTCATAGACTGGGCTATCACCTACGATTGTTTCTACAAATACATCGCCAGTGAGCGACTCAGCGGCAGCAGGATTAGCAAAATATAAATCTAATCCACGGGCTAAATGATGTTCTAAATTGAGATCAGAAACAGCGGGTTTTGATGATTTGTATCGATGCCAGCGCGGAATAAAAACCATCTATCTAGCCGTAATTTGTGGTTTGATAATCAGCATCATTGCCGGCTGCCTGAGTTGCTGCACCGCTTTTGTTCCACGCAACAACACAACCTTGTTTAAAGCCGTTACCAACCGCAGAGAAAATATCAACGATCTTTGTCACTAACAATCCATTCACATCAGCTTTAATTACACCTAATCTAACTGCATTTTTAATTGATGCAGAGACATCAACAGCGGAAGCAGGATCAATCCCATCTGTCCAATCAGTACCATCCTGGGTACCGATAAAATACAGCTCAATTGTGCCTGTTACTGACACACCCGCCGCCGCCAATTGAGCCATAATTTTAATGGTTGCATCATGTGCGCTATTGGTTTCAAAATCAATCAAACCTAGCGGTTTTGCCGCGTTATTAGCCAGTGAATTTAAATTAGCAACTTGAGGTGCAGGTACATCATTAGAGGTTCTGGCCATTAGTTAGCGCCTCCTGTTATTTTCGCAATATCTAAATGATTAAACCCACTTAGCTGATTAATATCAGCTAAAGATGCGGGACTATCACCGAGTAATTCCATTGTCTCTCTAACAGCTGCAGACATTAAATCACTCGCAACCATCGCATCAAATAAGCCATCATTGCCTGCGTTATCCAGATCAACTCCAGCTGACAATCGCTCTGCACCAAATTTCATCATTTGATCGACAATTACTGCTGTTGTATGTGCCGCATGATTAACATCGTTTTTAGCTGTCATCACATTTAAGATCACGCCGTAATCAAACAAAAATTGTTGAAAATCAACGAAAGAAACTAATTTTCGTGATGAATGCCGTTTTTCTTTGATATCTGTTTCAATATCAGCATCAGTCATCGAAGCGTAGCCACGTGCATCAGGATCAGTCGTTACAATTTGCTGGAGAGTTAACGTCATAATCAATCATCCTCAGTATATTGAAGCTGACCTGGTGCAAACTCAATATTAGTCATACCATTAGTAATATTCATCGGATTACTAAGAGAATCCGAAATATAATGATTACCCCCGGTAATGGCATCATACAAAACAAACAAGCCACACCAATCCCAATCACCTGTGGGGCTAGCAAATGTAATCGCTACATTATTACTAGTAGTTCCACTGGTACCTGTTGACGCTGTTGTTGATCCTGCACCCTGAGTGCCAGCCCACGCAGCTAGTGAGGCAGGTATTGCAACTCTCGCATAACCATTACCAACGGGTTCAACTAATGCAGAACCATCTTCCATTCCCGCATGTTGCTGTGTGAATTGAGCAACACCACCATCGGTAATTACTTCATTATTAACACCAGGGTAGGATGGTTTTGTTCCAGCCGTAGTCCCTGCTGTAGTACATTTATATAAACGCCACTTATTGTCATCACCTTCAATAAACAGTGTGTCATTTAATGCATACGCAGTTGATACTGCATGCTTGCCCTTGCTTGATACAGCAAGCCCCACGTACCAATTTGCTGGAAGCGCAGGTTTTGCTTGCCCTCTAATAAAACAATCAATTGCATCGTTTTCAAATATATCTGATTTAGCGCCCATTTCAATTCCTCATCGCATTCTCTAAATGCCTGTTAACTATATTTAAAATCTCTGTATCATCAGCGTTATTTAACGCTGAGGGTAATATTGGTCTAGCTGGCAAGGTCACACTTTTATTCCGTCCAGCTTCCCCGCCTTTTTGATGAATCGCTGCATAGATCACATTTGTACCAAATTCAAAACCATCAGTATCAGCATTCCAGGTGAATGAGTCTCGTAGATGTGCATGATCAACAAGGGTTTTACCCCCTTCATTCTTAGCTCGTTCTGACTGCTGCCAAGGTATACCATCCCAGGCTTGCTCATCCTGAAAGCGTTGCTCAACTTCAGAACCAAAATAAGCCCCTACATCATCCCAGACGGGTGTTAAATCGCTAGAGGCTGTAGATAAATTATCAATAGCGCCCAGTACTGTTTCTAAGCTTTTTTTATCCAGCTCAATAACAATGCCAGTCATTAGTATCCATCCCAGTTATGTTTTGACACGCCAGCTCTTGGCACTACACGTCCCGTATCAACAGCCAGGGTATCTTGCTCACCCAGGCTAACTTTTCCTGATTGCACATCACGTAACCAGGCGATGGCCTCTTTATTGTCATCTTTAACTTGTTCTGGTGCGTTGTCTTTAGACAAAATACGCCTAACGATATAACCTGCCATTTCAGTTAAGCTGCTTGCATCAATCATTGCCTGAGCCAGCGGCAATACGTATCGAGGGCTAATATAGCCATCAATACGTAGAGTTGCTTTAGTGATTGCCTGGTTTAAAACAACATCATCAATCACATCAAGATTATCGCGATCGGTGAGCTGAATTAATTCCGCTTCATCAAACGTGTCAATCAACTGGGATTTGGTGATGTAAGTCATTAGCTGTTACTAAATTGAGCAATTAACTCGGCATTATCACGCTCGGCTGCTGACACTTTACGTCTTAGTATGGCTGATAAGGCTTTAACTTCGGGCTTTCCATCCTTTGTCCAATGGTCTTCATTGCCTGGTTCTAATTGTGCGATAGCATCAATTAATTCAGTCAATGACACAGGGTTTTCAACCGTGACTACCTCTTCAACGACCTTAGCGCTAAGCAAAGGCTGAGCCTGTTTATCAGTTAATCCAACGGGGTCACCTGCTTTTAGCTGATCGCCATTGTGTTTTAAGGGCGACAAGACCTTATATGTTTTTTTACTCATGATTAAACCACCGCATTATTCAAGATAAACCCTGATGCGATACCGCTGGCCACCGGCGCACGCTCATAAGAAACCCCGTACACCCAACTTTTAGTTGAGTTATCCCAATAAGGCACTTCAACGGATGGATTACCGTCCATGGTGTAGGTGTAACCGTAGGAGGGTTCTTCCTGCCCTGTTGATGCGCTGGGTACATAAGCCAAAATAACGTCCTTACCCCACACATCAATTGAATTATCATTATCATCCAACCCAATGGCTTTACCCACCACCCCTTGATCCATTTCACACCCTGCCGCCCATCACTGAGCTGTGACAATACCCGTCTGAGTATATTT
>WTAG01000620.1 GCA_013139755.1 Methylomarinum sp.
GTTGTTCAGCCTGGCATGGATTTAGTGGAAATTGTACCTTTAGAAGATCAGTTATTAATTGAGGCAGAAGTCAGACCTGCTGATATTGCCTTTTTACATCCAGGACAAAAAGCCATGGTTAAACTCACCGCTTATGATTTCTCTATCTATGGAGGACTGGAAGCTGAACTTGAACATATCAGCCCTGATACCATTACTAACGAGGAGGATGGCGAAAGTTATTATCTGATTCGATTAAGAACAGATAAAAATTATCTGGAAAAAAATGGCGAGAAATTAAATATCATAGCCGGAATGACTGCCGATGTTGATATTTTAACTGGAAAAAAATCTGTCTTGGACTATATACTTAAGCCTATCTTAAAAGCTAGAGGTCGTGCATTAAGAGAGCGTTAAGCTTTTCCATATTGTAAAAAGGTCACTAAAAAGACAATCCGTATTATTAACTTTAAACTGTATAACAATCTATCAGGGATAAAAGAGTGAACCAAGTTTTAATTTTTTCAGATAACCAAACACTGATCAAATTATGGTCAACAACATTATCCTCTCTGTATCAAGTTAATACGATTGATAAACTTTATGCCGATATTAAAGCCGATATCATTATCATTGACACTCACAAAATCGACAATAACGATAATTTATTCTCCTTTTTTAACAAACAATCTTCTCGATTCCTGATTGTCGGCAATAGCTGGTCTGAAGACAATCAAATTAAAGCTTTAGTTCATGGGGCCGCTGGTTATTGCGGTGAAATAGAGCCTCCTGAATTATTGATTCAAGCGGTTAAGTCCATTTTAAAAGGTGATATATGGATTCAGCGTCACCTTGTTCCCCAGGTTATTGGAACACTCGTACAAATGAAATCGGCTCCTGTTGAAGAAGCCAAAGAAGCAAAATCTGCTGAATCGTCTGAGCTATTAAAAACTTTATCCAACCGTGAACTGGACGTTACAAAAATGATAGGCTCAGGAGAAAACAATAAGACCATAGCTTCAACATTAAATATTTCTGAAAGAACGGTTAAAGCACATTTAACATCCATTTTTAAAAAATTAAATATCTCTGATCGTTTACATCTGGCATTATTTGTTCAAAAATTCGGCTGATCAAATACTGCTTCTAAGCTAATTAAAATAATATAAATTTTGAAAGAATTATGAATCTGAAACACGCACTTGGTATAAGTAGCATAATAGTTAGCTGCATTTTTACAACCTTATCCTCAGCCCAGTCGCTGCAAGAAGCAATACAGCAAACCATAGATGACAACCCAGAAATTCAATCAGCAAAATCTGAGCGTTCTGCTGTAGAACACGAAATAAGCCAGGCAAAAGCAGGCTATTTCCCCACTATTGATATTGCTGCCGGTATAGGTTGGGAACAATCGTCAAAGCCAACAACAAGAGCTAGAGGTGATGGAACTGTATCTTATGGTAGAGAAGAAGCCTCTATCCAGTTAAGACAAATGGTTTTTGATGGTTTAGCCACACCAAGTGAGGTTAATCGTCATAAAGCAAGAACAGATTCAAGAGCTTATACCGTTTTTGGACAGTCTGAAATTACAGCTTTAAGTGCTGTTGACTCTTATCTTAATATATTACGTCGTCAAGAATTACTAGCCTTAGCAAAGGACAACCTGTTAGTTCATCAAAGAACAAACGACCAAATTCAATTGCGCAGTGAACGTGGCATAGGCAGAAAGGCAGATGCCGAACAGTCAAAAGGCCGACTTGCATTAGCTGAAAAAAATACATTATCCGAGATAGGCAACCTTAAAGATGCAGAAACCGCTTTTTTAAGAGTTGTTGGCGAACTACCTAAGGATTTAGAAATAGCCATGGCACCGGGTGATGCATTACCTGAGAATCTTGATCAGGCAGTTGAGCAAGCTGTTGCTAATCACCCTATCTTAAAATCTGCCAATGCTGATATCGATTCTGCTTTTGCTCAACATGATACGGCAAGATCACCTTATATGCCTCGCCTGGATATTGAAGCAGGTGCAACACACGATAATGATTTAGATGGTATTAAAGGCAAAAATGAAGATGTTTCGGCAATGTTACGCTTAAGATACAACCTGTTTAATGGTGGTAAAGATCTTGCCCGTCGCAAAGAAACAGCTCAACTGATAAATCAATCTAAAGATATTAGAGATAACACTTACAGACAAGTTGTTGAAAGTATGCGCTTATCTTGGGTCGCTCATCAAACTGTTAAAAGCCAACTGGATTTCTTTAAAAGTCATCAAGATGCCAGTATTAAAACCAACACTGCTTACCAAAAGCAATTTAACATTGGTCAACGCACACTGTTAGATTTACTGGATTCGGCTAACGAAATGTTTGTCGCAAAAAGCGCTTACACCAATGCGAAATATGATGAGTTATTTTCTCAATATCGTATTCTCGCTAGTAAAGGCGGCTTAAATAAGTATCTAGGCGTGAAGTTACCTGAAGAAGCAAAAACCTTAGCCTTTGCCGAAAAAGAACCTAATAGCTAGGCAAAACAAGTTTCTTCCGTAGAGCGGACTTCAGTCCGCCCTGCTCTAGCGACACTCAGATTATTCAGACAACCAACATTAGGCCTCACATATTACTCACTATCCACAGCCTTAGTCTTAAACCTATTTCACTGACATACCCAGTTGCTGTTAGTTTTATCACACCATTTTCATCTAAAAAGAATACAGCAGGGACACCTTTCGCCTTAAATTGTTCAGCCACTTTTCCCAAAGGATCATTAAGCACCTTCCAAGTCAGCTTATGTTCCTGTAAATAATTTTTAACTGATTGATCATCACCAGACTTAACAGCAACTGTTATCCCGTCATAATCATTTAACACTTCATCAACGGGAGATTGCATCATTTTGCATACCCCGCACCACTTAGCCCAAAAATAAATAATCGTCGGCTCTTTACCTAAATAGCTACTCATATTATAGCCATCAAGCATTTGTTGCTTTATTAATGGAGGCTTTCCCATCAATTGCCCGTTATTTAACAAAAACTGGCCGCCAAAAATAATGATTACAGCAAAAACATAAAACAGGCCTTTTTTTAGACTTAACTTCATTACAAACCCTGCATTAAATGACTACCATGTTGCTTTAACCACTTCCTTTGTATTTGATACTGGGGCAGATGCGATTCAACTAACTGCCAAAAATTTGAGGAGTGGTTTCTTTCTTTAATATGACAAAGCTCATGCACCACAACGTATTCAAAAACCTCTGTTGGTGCGAGTATCAACAACCAATTTAAATTAATATCATTATGGATACCGCAACTACCCCAGCGACTTTTCTGAGTTTTTATTTTTATCAACCGGGGATTTAAGTTATATGTGCTTGCATGACAATCAACATAGCCTTTTACATCTTTAAGTGCCTGATTTTTCATCCAGCTTATTAAAGCAAGTCTAATCAATTGGCTATTATCTGATGCTATAGTTTCTGCGGGTAAAAAAATATTAAATTCATTTTGATTAAACTCAATTTTCACCGTCTTTACTATTGAGGGTTTGATCGTAATTTTAGTTTGTTTGCCATACAAAGGCACGGTAACGCCATCCCTGTATCGTTCAGGAGCCAACTTTTTTATAGTTGTTGACCTCTCTTTTATCTTAAGACTTGTCGTCGTCACCCAGTCTTGTTGCGATTTTACGAAGGCATGGATATTACCTTCTGACACTCGCAAAGGCGCAACCACTTCGATTTTTTCTGGCGTAACGATAATACGTGTTTTTTTAGCGCGTTGACTACGGCGAATTGTATATTTAAAAGCTAATGTTTTTATGATGTATTCCCATTCTATTTAACAGGGTAAGCCCTTTACTCAATATAAATGACTAAGGGTGGATGCTCCTGCGTTGAGATTAGCACACAACTTAAAATGTGTTATTTAACATACGCTGCTTTAGTTCTGCCCATAGATTAAGTCGACCAGAACTGCCAACCCGTTTACCACTCCCCCTTGCTTTTGCCAGCCACAAACCAGAACCGTTAAAACTATACACAGGTAAAAGATCTTTGCGATCAGTTGCCGATTTTATCTGTGGAATTAAATTATCCAGGACTATAGGTACTGCCCGGGGCGAAGAAAAATAAGTCAACACCATGTGAGCCTGGTTAAGCTTTAGTGCTTTAACATAAGTAATACGCATTTTACTTTCAGAAACACCCAGTTCTTTTAAGGTAAAATATTTTGCAATAGAATAATCCTCGCAATCACCCGCACCCTTCGCTAGAAATTCTATGGGTGTCGCCCAATAATCATTAACGCCCCATAAATATATATCATCCACAAATTCTATTCGTTGATTAAAAAAGTCATTCACTTGTTTTAGCTTTTCTTTTTCG
>WTAG01000143.1 GCA_013139755.1 Methylomarinum sp.
GTGATCAACCTTGGGGTTACCTCTCTCATCCAGTTCTATAGCTGTATTGCTCAAAGATAGATTATCTGTATTCGGCTTGCGACCCGTTGCAGCCAATACATAATCAACAATAAAGGTGTCAGGTTCACCGTTATGATTAATAAAACGAATTTCAACTTTATCGCCATCAATTCGCTTCATACTTTCAACGTTTACACTGGTATCAAGATAAAACTCTTCTTTAAATGTCTGACTGGCATACGCCATGATATCAGGATCGGTCAGCGGCCCTAGCTGTCCACTGCGACCAAATATTTTGATCTTTACACCAAGGCGATGTAAAGCCTGCCCTAGTTCCAAGCCGATCACTCCAGGACCAAATACCGCTACGGATTCAGGTAAATCATCCCAGTCGAACACATCGTCACTCAAGACAAGACAATCCCCCAGCTCATCCCACATGGCCGGATATACCGGGCGAGAGCCTGTTGCTATCACAATTCGTTCTGCTGTAATACTGATATCACCGTTAACAAGCAATGTATTGTTATCAACAAACTGAGCGTATCCTGACATTTTATGTTCACTTGGAATCTCATCGACACCTTCGAGTACAAATCCTACAAAACGGTCACGCTCTCGCTTAACCCTGCTCATAACTTCTTGACCATCAACTACCACTTTACCCTGAACCTGAATCCCAAAGGCAGCGGATTTTTCAATCTGATGAGCACTATTTGCTGCAGCAATAAGTAACTTGGATGGCATACATCCCACTCTGGCACAGGTCGTTCCATAAGGGCCACCTTCGATCATAATAATACTGTCTGTATATTTTTTGGCCTCCCGGTATGCTGTAAGGCCTGCTGTTCCACTACCAATTATCGCTATATCTACATTCATGATTCTCACCTCTAAATTTAATGTCATGAAAGCCCATTCTGTAAATGAACTTACATAAAAATACTTGTTTGCTTATTCTTAACCTGAAACCACCTCAATACTGAGAGTTTAAAGCTTGCTTGGTTCAATATAGCCTTCGCTCTGCTTGATATCACCTATCCAGCGAATAATATTGGGATAATCTTCCAGTAAAATTTGCGCTTCATCGGCATACAGCAAGGTAGAAACAACAGCAATATCAGCAATCGTAGGTATGCTCGTAACCAAGAACTGATTGTGTTCAAGCAGTGTATTGATATAGCTCAGTGTGGAAACCGCCAAAGCAGTGCAGTTTGGATATTCAGTTTCAGGGAACAGTTCAAATGCCTTGATCAAACGCGCTTTTTCAACCGAATCGAATAACTCATTTGCAACCATAGACAGTAGACTGTCAATTTTGGCTACTCGTTCTAATTCCGCATCCGGATACCAATCACTAGAGGCATGCTTACGTGCCAAATAACGCAAAATTGCCAATGAGTCGTTAACCAGCAAGCTATCATCTTTAAGCGCCGGCACTTTACCCATCGGATTAATCGCTATGTATTCCGCTTGTTTCTGTTGGCCTGTAGATATGTCGACCTCTTCTACCTCAAAATCATGCCCCATTATTGAAGCAGCAAGTCTTGCACGATAACTCGGCAATGAATATGGGAAGCTATAAATTTTTATCATGTTTAAATCCAATAATTACACAGATCGGTGTAATTATTGCCCTAGCATTCAATTTTTGCAAGCTTTTTACACTAAATGGTGTAAAATAATTTATATTGCGCATTAAATATAGAGTTCCTTGATACCTTGAGTAAAAGACGTTTTTTGATAGACAGCTTTATCGCATTATCTGCTAAAAAAGGGGTGGCTGCGGCAGGGGTTGACACTATTGCTGCCTATGCTGACGTTTCAAAGAAAACAATATATAACCAATTTGGTAGCAAGGAGGCTTTAGCAATAGAGGCATTACGCAAATTTAGCCATGATCTCCAGACCAAATGGTCACAGGAATGGTCCGATATTTCTGACCCAAAGGAATTGTTACTTGCCAGATTTACGACACTCGAGACCCTGATCAGCACGCAGGAATTTTTCGGCTGTATTTTTTTGAATGTTTGTAAAGAGTATCCTGATCCGAAACACGAACTGCATTTGATTGCAAAACGTCATAAAGATGCTTCATTAGAAGAAATGAAAAAGCGTATCGGTAACCTAGGAATATTTGACGATACAGTGGCTTTACATATTGAGCTAATCTATGAAGGACTGATCTCTAAATTAACGGTCGATCAAGATACAGAACTCATAATACAAACAAAGAATTTAGTCTTAAGTATCATAAGTTTAAATGGGGAGATCAAAACTCGAAATTAGTCGATGCGCGTTATTGCCCTGACGGGCATAAAGGCAGGAAGCACGCATTCTCTTGGGCTGCCATCCGTTGCCGGTTCTCGCCCTAAGAACAACTTCTATACCACCGGTTCATCAAACGCGCCATCCTCGCTCCATATCACCTTTGGACGTCCTTATCCAAAGGTTCATTCTACTCGGGCGACTTAATTGAAGGCCACAGTTCGTCCTGCGTCCGGCTTCAACTTCGCACAAAAGCCGCTACGTTAAAGCCTACCTCACTGACTTGACGGCTATTTTTGCTTCTCTTGCGTGCTATCGCACACGTCGAATCGGCAAATTTACCTGACGCCTACTGCGGACTAAAAATCATCACTTCGCTCGCGCTCCGCTTCCATGATTTTCAGCGCCTGAGTTCAAACCACTATAAATAAAAGGTTATTGCAAAGCGAGTTGACCACGCGGCATACTCTAGAAAGGAAAAAGTAAAGACGTGCTTCGTTAGGTTTTTACCCTAGAATCTCTAAGCATCACTCCAGTCTGGCACTATAGATTACAGAGAGCCAATAAATAGGCATAGACTCTGTCAAAATCATCGCTACCTGTAGTCTGAACCTGCCGGTATTCAGCAGGAGCCAATGCCTCCAAGTTACGCAAAAGCCGCTGACGCTGAACATCATCAAGTACAGCCTGCCCTGTGAGTTGCTCCGCTATATCCCAGGCTTCTCGTACCGGTGTCTGTACAGCAGACATACTACAACCTTCGACAAGCTGACCTGAAGCCATACGCTGCAGAATCAATTCGGCAGCTTTATCGAGAACTTCCAGTGTAATCAAAGCTGCCACGTTCTAAACCCGCTTATCATTGGCCGGCGTATGTACTAACCGCCATAAGCTGCTGAACGAAGAGAATGGCAAACCGCTGCCAGCCGCATAACTGCATCGATCAGTTCATCAGAAGCTCCACTTTGTTGAAGGCTTTCCACATGAGAACGCAGACACATAAAGCCACCATTAATTAAAGAAACTGCAACGCAGGCGCAGTGATAGGCTGTTTCATTTGTGACCCCCAATTCCTGTAAAGGGCGAAAACCCAGTGCGTTTAATGTGCCGCCAGACTGTACTTCAACATATGTACGGGCAATAAAATATGGATTGGTTACTCCCATACGATGCACTGCGTATTTTATGCTTTTTAATTGGGTATCGTCCGGTTTATCAACATTCTCTTCGATCAATACCTGCACTTGCTCACTACCAAGTGCAAAGACTGCTGCCCAAGCTGTAAATAGTCTGTTTTCACCGCTAAAGCCAGGTGTATCGCTAAGTAATTGTTTGAGTAATTCAATCTGGTCTTGATTGGATTCGTTGACTTGCATGGAGCGCTCCCGATATTGCACATTCGTATCATAAGGGTAGGAAGATCGAGATTTTACCACGAAATAGTAATCATTTGATAAAGCCTTGCTCAATATAAAAGGTTATGTCACCGTTAAGTGTGATTTTAATATATTAAGATTGCTCTTAAGCTCTCTCCTGCTGGAGAGGGGTTGGGGGTGGAGAAAATAAACAGCATGCAGCTCAACATTTCTTTTTTTATCTTTTGAATTAATAAGAGAGTGTTGAAGAAAGGAGTTGTTTGAATTCTTCTCGGCAATTGCTCCTGCATTGCTCTACTTACCTACATCCCTGTAGGCATCACCTCTCCCTCTCCAGCCATAGGTATCTACACAAGTATTTGCTTTTTCCCTTAAAGAGAAAGCATAGGGTAAAGTCTTGCATTTTGCATCATTTTGTCTTTACATTCCATTTCTTGGCTTGATAAGGGAGAGTATATTGCTGGAAACGGCTAAAAATAAGTCACCCACTTCAGTTTAATTTTCCTGAAATTTGGCAATAATTTAAATAGATGCAAAATGCAAGATTTGACCCTTCTTCTCCCTGTTATACTAATCACTACTAAAAAGACAACAGGTCCGAGGTTAAAATGAATAAAAACCCACTTATTAGAGAATGTTTATAATCTAATTAACAAAGCCATTACTTGTGATCTTTTTAAAGCAAAACATCGACTCACAAAAAATAGCTTTAATCGAAGCCGCAAGCTTCCATTCCCTATACTACTCACTTATTTTTTAAATTTAACAAAAGGTTCTTATCAACAAGAACTTGATAACTTTTTTCTGTAATAAACAGCAATAGTCATCCCTCTCAAGTTGTTACAAAACCAGCCCTAAGCCAAGCAAGGAAATACTTATCTCATACGGCTTTTATTGATTTAAACCATCAGGTTACCAATGACTATTATGCAATCATCCTGATCTAAAACTATGGAAAGGGGTTCGAATTTGCGCTATTGATGGTTCTCAGTTTCGACTGCCCCATGAAGCAGATATTATTGAACATTTGGTGTGAACCCAGGTAAAGAAAACCAAAAGGACTGCTCACTTGCTTTAGCCTCTGTTTATTATGATGTATTGAATCATATCAGTATAGATGCCAGCATTAATCATACAAAAGCATCAGAAAAAGAATGTGCAGCTACCCATCTACAACCCCCTATGTCAACATACCTGTCGCCTATAAAATTCAATTTTAGGAGACAGAAATGGCCAAATTTAGCCAAGAATTTAAAGTACAATCTGTAGAAAAAGCATTATCCAGAGATCCTGATCAGACA